>NZ_LFVW01000041.1:0-12995 GCF_001182915.1 Kitasatospora sp. MY 5-36 | reverse complement strand
CGGGCCCGGCGCCGGGGGCTCCCCCGGGCGGGGGAGGGGCGCCTCGGCCCCCGGGAGCAGGGCGACTCGCCCCGTCACCCGGCGGCCGGGGCGCCGCCCGGATCAGCGCAGCCGCGAGGAGGACAGGATCGACGCCAGGTGCGCGACCACCATGCCCCAGGTGATCACCGTGATGCCCGCGAGCGTCCACCGGGTGGCGTCCAGGTTCCCGAGCCCGGCGTCCACCGCGGCCGCCGCCAGCAGCACCAGCGAGGCCTCGATGCCGTTCGTCACCCGGTGGATCTTGAACAGCGAGGCGACCTTGCGGGCCGTCGCGATGCCCTGGGAACGCGGCTGCGTCGACTCCTCGGTCGCCGGCAGCTGCCCGCTGCGGGCGCGGGCCACGTCCACCAGGTCCGTCGAGGCCTTGAGCAGCACCACGCCCAGCGCGGCCGCCAGACCCGCCGACACCCACAGCTCCGACCCGCCGCGCGCCGCCCGGACACCCGCACCGATCATCAGCGCGGCGTCCGCCAGATAGGCGCCGAGCCGGTCCACGTACACCCCGGCCATGCTGAACTGGCGCTTCCAGCGCGCGACTTCGCCGTCCACGCAGTCGAACAGCAGGAACAGCTGGAACAGCACGACGGCCAGCACCGCACCGACCGGGCCCGGGATCAGCAGGGCCGCGCCGCCGCCGACCCCGCACACCACCATCACCCAGGTGAGGGTGTTCGGCGACACCGAGGTGCGCACCAGCTGCCGGGTGGTCCGCAGCGAGATCCGCCGCATGTACATCCGGCCCGCCCAGTGCTCGCCGTTGCGGCTCTGAAGCTTGGCCTGCGGCTGGCACACCTCGCGCAGCTCGGCGAGCGCCGGAGCAGCCACCATGACGACATCCCTCCACCTGTCCCGAAAACGATCACCACAGGCTACGGCCTCCGGGGGAACGCCCGGACCAGGCGGCATGCCGCCGGAGGTACGGGAGGTGTCCGTCGTCGGAACGTCCGGTGCTCACGTCGCGCGCGAGCGTCGCGGACGTCCGGTGCCCATGCCGCGCGCGAGCGTCGCGGACGTCCGCCGGAGCGCCCGCGGTGAAAACCGGTGGGCCGCCCGAGTACCCCCGGGCTAGGCTGCGCGGGTTCGCCGGAACCCGAAGCCCCGGGCCCGACTGCCCGCCCCCGCACGCCGGTTGACGCGGTCCGCGGTCCCGGCGCGGAACGAGGAGCGCAGACCCATGGTGACCACGGGCGGCCCGTCCCAGAGCCCCGACCCGGCCCGACTGCTGGCCGACCACCGTCCGCGGGGCCCGGTGGAGACCGCCGACCACGAGCGCGCCCGCCGCCTCCTCGGCGTCGCCGACGCCTGGAACAGGGGCACCTTCCCGCTCCACTTCACCGCCTCCGCGCTGATCGTCCACCCGCCCACCCGCCGCGTCCTGCTGCGCTGGCACGTCCGCCAGCAGGCCTGGCTGCACGTCGGCGGCCACGGCGACCCGGGCGAGACCCTCCCGCTGGACATCGCCCTGCGCGAGGGCCTGGAGGAGACCGGCCTGACCGACCTCACCCCCTGGCCCGGCCCCGCCCTCGTCCACCTCGCCGTGGTGCCCGTCCCCGCCTCGCCCGCCGAACCCGCCCACGAGCACGCCGACCTGCGCTTCCTGCTGGCCACCGCCACCCCGGAGCAGGCCCGGCCGGAGAACCCGGCGTCCCCGCTGGAGTGGCTCACCGTCGAGGAGGCCAAGCGGCGGACCACCGAGGACAACCTCCGTGAGACCCTCGACCGCGCGGCCCGCCTGCTGCCGTCCGCCTGAACCCCCCCTTGGAGAGCGACCGGATGCACACCGACCAGACCCTGATCTTCGACGCCGACGACACGCTCTGGGAGAACAACGTCCTCTTCGAGCGGGTCATCGACGGCTTCCTGGACTGGGTCGCCGCCCCGCAGGAGCAGCAGCGCACCCGGGCCCTGCTGAACGAGATCGAGGCCGTCAACTCCGCCACCCTCGGCTACGGCGCCACCGTCTTCCGGCAGAGCCTCGCCGACTGCCTCCAGCGGCTCAACGACCGCACCCCCACGGCCGCCGAACAGGCCCGGATCGACGACCTGCTCACCCCGCTGACCAGCCGCGACGTCGAACTGATCGCCGGCGTCGCCGACACCCTGGCCGCCCTCGCCGACCGCCACCAGCTGCTCCTGCTCACCAAGGGCGACCAGGGCGAACAACAGCGCAAGGTGACGGCGTCCACCATCGACCACCACTTCCGCGGCGTCCACATCGTCGCCGAGAAGTCGGTCGACACCTACCGGCAGCTCACCGCCGACCTCGGCCTCGACCCGGGCCGGACCTGGATGATCGGCAACTCGCCCAAGTCCGACATCGCCCCCGCCCGCCGGGCCGGCCTGCGCACCGTCTTCATCCCGCACGAGCACACCTGGGTGCTGGAGCACGCTGAACTCGGCCCGGACGAGGCGACGCTGCGGCTCGGGGCCTTCCCCGAGCTGCTGCGCCACTTCTGACGGCCCCTCCGGGCCCTCAGCCCATCATCGCGGCCGCCGGCACCGGCGTCCCGTCCCGGTACAGCCAGGCCCGCTCGGCGGCCGACCAGACGCCGGTCGTCAGCAGGTAGAGCACGGCGGCCACCGGGACCAGCGCCGCGAACAGCACCGACCCGAACGACAGGTACGGCAGCAGTCCCGCCCCCGGCTGCGGGGCGGGCTGCGCCGTCGCCGCTGTAGCCGCTGTAGCCGCCGTCGCCGCCGCCGCCGCCGCTGCCGCGGCCGTGCGCCGGGCCCGGCGGAAGTTGACGACCCCGACCGCCGCCAGTCCGGCGAACAGCACCCCGAACACCGCCCACTGCCCGGCGCCCTGCGCGCCCGTGACGTGCAGCCCCAGCGGCACCCCGAACAGGGTGTGGTCCAGCAGGTCGTTCGGGGTGGTGAACAGGCGGTACATCACCGAGAAGAACGGGATCTGCACCAGCACCGGCAGGCACCCCGCGAACGGCGACACCTGCTCCTTCCGGTACATCTCGGCCAGCGCCTCCCGCAGCCGCTCCGGGCGGTCCCTGTGCTTCCTCTGCAACGCGGCGACCTTCGGCGCCAGCCGCGCCCTGGCCCTCTCCCCGCGCGCCGCCGCCCGCGCCAGCGGGTGCAGCGCCAAGCGGACGGCGACGGTGAACAGGACGATGGCCAAGGCGGTCGGCACCAGGTGGGCGACGGCGGCGACGACGGCGTGCGCCACGGCGACGGCAGGGTCGAGAACAGCGAGTACGGACATGGTGGAGCGAGCCCTCCGGGGTCTCAGGACATGAGTGATCGGCGGAGGACGGCCACGGGGAACGCCTGGAAGAACGTCCGGCAGGAACGATCGGAAGAACGCCTGGAAGGACGTCGGACGGAACTACGCGGCCGCCGGGGCCGCTCCCGGCGCCCTGGGGCGTCGCCTGCCCCGGGCGTCCGGATCACGCTGCGGAAGGAACGCCGTACCGAACGCCCGGCGCCGCAGCACCCCGCTGCGCACCGCCGCCGGCGCCCGCGCCCCGAGGAGCCGTGCCCCGGCCAGCGCCCCGGCGACCGCCCCGGCCACCAGTGCCACGGCCGCGACGGCGGCCACCGACGCCAGCGTCCCGCTGTCGGCCACCAGCTCCCCGGTCAGCACCCGGAGCAGGCCCAGCAGCATCGCCACAACGGCCACGACGCGCTCCCCCTCCCGGTGTCCCATCGGCTTCCTGACGTACCAGCAGGACGATCCTACGAGCCCCCGGGTTCCCGCCTGTGTCGGGGAAGTGCCCCACGGCGCTCCCACCTGGTCCCGCCCGATTCCGTTCGTACCCGAAGGCCCCCTCCTCGGAGCGGTGAAAAGCGGCCGTCCGGGGTGTAGCCGCCGGGGCTACACGGGGCTACCGTGGAGAGGTGAAGACGATTACCCAGCGGGAGTTCCGGAACAACTCCGCCGCCGTGATGGACGCGGTGGAGGCGGGGGAGACGTTCCACATCACCAGGAACGGGGTCGAGGTCGCGGAGCTGCGGCCGGTGCCCGGGCGTCGGCGGCTCACGGCGGAGGAGCTGGTGGCCCGGCACGTGAAGCTGCCGCGCGTGGACTACCAGCAGATGCGCAAGGAGGCCGAGGAGGACTTCGGCCCCGAGGAGCTGGTGGGCGACGACGGCGACGACCCGTTCGAGCGGCGGCGTGGCTGAGCGCCGCAGAGCACCCCGGCGGCGGCCGGCCGGGGTGCTGGACACCTGCGTCTACATCGACCTGGCGCTGCTCAGCCCCTCCGACCTGCCGGCCGTGCCCGAGCTGACCGCGATCACCTTCGCCGAACTGCAGCAGGGCGTGTCGATGGCCCGCGACCCGGCCAGCCGGGCCGCCCGGCTGGAGGTGCTGGGCGCGGCGATGGCGGACTTCGACCCGCTGCCCTTCGACGCGGCCGCCGCCGCCCGCTACGGGACGCTGGTCACCCTCACCATCGCCGCCGGACGGCAGCCGCGCCCGCGCCGGATCGACCTGATGATCGCCGCGGTCGCCTCGGCCCACGGGCTGCCGCTGTACACCCGCAACGTGGCGGACTTCCGGGGGCTGGGCTCCGCGGTGGAGGTCATCGGGGTGTGAGGGCCGGGCGGGTCCCGAGGACCGGGCGGGAGCGGCGGTCAGGAGGCCCCGAGGGCGGCGGCCCCGTCCCGCTCGACCCGGTCGGCCAGGGCGGCCGCGGCCTTCAGAGCCTCCGCCCGGTTCCGGGTGCGCAGCAGGACGGTGTTGCCCCCGCGCTTGCCCCGGTCGCCGCCCGCCTTGGCGGCGACGGCCCAGCGCGGTCGGCGGAGCAGGGCGAGGACCAGCCAGCGGAGTCCGAAGTTCAGCCCCAGGACGGCGGCGATGGGGACGAGCAGGAGGACCCCCTCGCCGCCGGCTTCGCCGCCGACGTGCCGCATGGGGTCGTAGGCGTGCAGGGGCCTGTGCGTGGCCCCGAGGCGGCCGAGCCACACCACCGCGATCCGTACGGGGCGGCGGTCGGCCCCGGTCACGTCGACGTAGCCGATCGACCCGTCCCGCTCGCCGCGGGCCCAGGCCGTCCGCTCCCTCGTGGTCGACAGGCTCTCCTGGAGCTCGCGGTCCTCGGCCTCCCGGGCCTTCCGGCGCTGCTCGAACTCCTCCGACCAGGCCTTCTCGCGCTTCTTCTGCTCGGTGGACCACGCCTGTTCGCGCTCACGCCGCCCGTCGGCGGTGACCCGCCGTTCCCCCCGGTTGCTCATGGCGGCCATCGTAGGAGACGAGGTCAAGGGAGGGTAAAGCGGGCCGTACGGCCGTCAGCCCGGGCGGACCGCCGTCCCGGTGGCGGCGGAGGTGCGGGCGGCCTCCAGGACGGCCAGGGCGGCCACCGCGTCGCGCGGGTCGACCGGGGGCGGGGTGCCCGGGGTGGCCAGGGCGGCGGCGATGCCCGCGTAGAAGGCGGGGTAGTCGCCGGGGTCGGTCGGCAGCCGGATCGCCGACTCGTCGGTGCCGAGGGTGCCGTAGTGCGCGGGCTGGTCGGCGCCCCAGGGGCGGGTGCCGTCCGGGCGCAGGCCCGCCCGCAGGTCGGCCTCCTGCGGGTCCATGCCGGACTTGACGTAGCCGGCGGTGTCGCCGAGCACCCGCAGCCGGGGGCCGATCAGCGGGGTGATGGCGCTGGTCCACAGGTGCGAGCGGGTGCCGCTGGTGTGGGTGAGGGCGAGGAAGGCGTCGTCGTCCACCACCGCGCCGTCGCGTCGCACGTCGATCTCCGCGTACACCGTCTCGACCGGCCCGAACAGGGTGAGCGCCTGGTCGACGAGGTGGCTGCCCAGGTCGTACAGGGTGCCGCCGACCTCGGCCGGGTCGGCCAGCTCCCGCCAGCCCGGCTTGGGCTTGGGGCGGAAGCGCTCGAAGCGGGACTCGAAGCGGTGCACCCGGCCGAGCGCGCCGCCGCGCACCAGCCGGCTCGCGGTGAGGAAGTCGCCGTCCCAGCGCCGGTTGTGGAAGACCGAGAGCAGCACGCCCTGCTCCTCGGCGAGCCGGCACAGCTCCAGTGCCTGGGCGGCGGTGCCGGCCAGCGGCTTGTCCACCACGGTGGCCAGGCCGGCCCGCAGGGCGGCGCGGGCGAGCGGGGCGTGGGTGCGGTTGGGCGAGGCGATGACGACCAGGTCCAGCGCGTCCGGGTCGGCGAGCAGCTGCTCGGGCGTGTCCACGGCGCGGGCGCCTGGGTGCTCGCGCGCCAGCTGGGCGCGCCGGTCGGGGTTGGCGGTGACCACGGCGTCCAGCCGCAGCCCCGGCGTGGTGGCGATCAGCGGCGCGTGGAACGCGGAGCCGGCCAGGCCGTAGCCGATCAGGCCGACGCGGAACGGACCGGGAGTCGTCTGCGGGTTCATGCGCCCACTCAATCACGAGGCGCCCGGTTGCTCCCGGTTTCGGCGGACGGGACGGCGGGCCCGCCGCCGCGCCCTCGTACGGGTGAGGCTGCCGCCGGGGCCCGGAGCGCGGTGATACGTGTACGCGGCGATACGTGCACGTATCACCCCACGGACTGCGACGGAGGATCACATGGCCGCCAACGGCTGGACCGACGACCTGCTCGACCGGATGCGCACCGTCGGCGACCCGTTCGGGGACGCCGCCATCGCCGAGACGTACGAGCTCGGACAGCAGGACCAGGTGCGGCAGACCCTGCTCGGCTTCGGCCGCAACAGCGACGCCGTCCCGGCCGGGCTGCCGCCCAGGCTCCGGGCGTACTTCGAGGAGTCCGCCGTCCTGCCGTCCTGGGCGGACCGGGCGCAGATGGTGCGCGGCCACGAGCTGCTCGGCCGCTACCAGCCGCTGATCGCCTCGATCCTGCTCTGCGGCTCGCTCCCGCTCTGCTACACCTGCGGCAACGGCGCCGAGGTGCTCGTCCGCTCCCAGCGCCTCACCTCCGGGGTGTACCGGCGCCTGATGGAGACCTCGCAGTTCGTCGTCGACGTCCTCGACAACGACGGCCTGGGGCCGGGCGGCCGCGGACTCCGGTCGGCCCAGAAGGTCCGCCTGCTGCACGCCACCATGCGCTACCACGTCTCCCAGCTGGGCGACTGGGACGCCGCCGCCCTGGGGGTGCCGGTCAACCAGGAGGACCTGGCCGGCACGCTGATGAGCTTCTCGGTGCTGATCCCGCTCGGCCTCGCCGAACTGGGCGTCGAGCTGCTGCCCGAGGACCGGGAAGCCTACTTCCACATCTGGCGGGTGGTCGGCCACGTCCTGGGCGTCGACGAGCAGCTCAACCCGGCCAAGTTCGGCGACGGCGCGGCCCTGAAGGACGCCATCATCCGCCACCAGCAGCGGCCCTCGGAAGCCGGACGGGTGCTGACGAAGGGCGTCCTGGACTTCATCCGGGAGGTGCTGCCGGTCCCCTCGGGGGCGGGCCCCACCCTGATCCGGCGCCTGATCGGCGACAAGTCCGCCGACGTCATCGCGGTGCCCCCGGCGGACAGCCTCACCAAGCTCGGGCTGAGCGCCGCCGCCCTGCCGAACTTCGGGTACGGCAGGACGGGCGACACCCTGCCGCCGCTCGCCGAACTGGCGAGCCAACTGGGGCTGCTGGTCTTCAAGGAGGGGCTGCTGCTCACCAACAAGGGCCGCCGCCGGGAGTGGCAGGTCCCGACCGGCCTGACCGACTCGTCGTCCTGACCGGGGCGCCACCGCGCGGCCACCGGGCTCGGCCCGTGCGGTCACCGGCCCCGGGGTGTGCGGCCACCGGCCGGACGGGGGCCGCGCGGTGGCGGTGCGGGCGACTACGCTGGTCGGAGTTGGGGCAGCCTGTGGCGCCCGACCGGCCGAGGGTGTCCGGTCTGGGCATGTGCGAGAACGTTCAGACCTGTGCAAGACCGAGGAGACACCTACGTGGCAGAGCGCAAGCCCATCGAGTCCTGGCTGACCGACATGGACGGGGTCCTCATCCACGAGGGCACGCCGATCCCCGGGGCGGAGGAGTTCCTGCGCAAGCTGCGGGAGTCCGGCAAGCCCTTCCTGGTCCTCACCAACAACTCCATCTACACCCCGCGCGACCTCAGCGCCCGGCTGGCCGGCATGGGCCTGGAGGTGCCGGAGGAGTGCATCTGGACCTCCGCCCTGGCGACGGCCAAGTTCCTCGCGGGCCAGCGCCCCGGGGGCACCGCGTACGTGATCGGTGAGGCCGGCCTCACCACCGCGCTGTACCAGGCCGGTTACGTGCTGACCGACAACAACCCCGACTACGTGGTGCTCGGCGAGACCCGCACCTACTCCTTCGAGGCGCTCACCAAGGCGATCCGCCTGATCAACCAGGGCGCCCGGTTCATCTGCACCAACCCGGACGAGACCGGCCCCTCCACCGAGGGCGTGCTGCCGGCCACCGGCTCGGTCGCGGCCCTGATCACCAAGGCGACCGGGGTCGAGCCGTACTTCGTCGGCAAGCCCAACCCGCTGATGATGCGCGAGGCGCTGAACACCGCCGGCGCCCACTCCGAGACGGCGGTGATGATCGGCGACCGGATGGACACCGACATCGTCGCGGGCATGGAGGCCGGCATGGAGACCATCCTGGTGCTCACCGGCCTGACCTCCGCCTCCGACGTGGAGCGCTTCCCGTACCGGCCGACCCGTGTGGTCCAGTCGATCGCGGACCTGGTCGAGCTGGTCTAGCCGCTGGGTTTTCACCCCGCGTTCTCGTCGTGGGCCCCGTTCCGGCAGGTCGCCGGGGCGGGGCCGCCTCGTGCCCGTGGTGCGGGGCCGCCTCGTGCCCGCGGGGAGGCGGCCGTTGTCGGTGGGGCTGTGTAGCGTTCGGGGTGAAAGAGGGCGTGCGGCGCAACAGCCGCGGTGTGGGAGGTAGATGTCGTGACGGACACGGTCGAGGCGGGCGTGGTCGAGGCCGGCGAGGGCGGCGGGCTGGAACTGCCCGAGTCCTGGCGCGGGGTGCTGGGCGCCGAGACGGAGAAGCCGTACTTCGCCGAGCTGGCGGCCTTCGTGGCGGCCCAGCGCGCGGAGCACGAGGTGTTCCCGCCGAGCGGCCAGGAGTTCGCCGCGCTGGAGGCCACCCCGTACGACAAGGTCCGGGTGCTCGTGCTCGGCCAGGACCCGTACCACGACAACGGCCAGGCCCACGGCATGAGCTTCTCGGTGCTGCCGGGCACCAAGACGCCGCCGTCGCTGCGCAACATCTTCAAGGAGCTGGACGCCGACCTGGGCGTCCCCGCCCCGGACAACGGCTACCTGATGCACTGGGCCGAGCAGGGCGTGCTGCTGCTCAACGCGGTGCTCACGGTCCGCGCGCACGAGGCCAACTCGCACAAGGCGAAGGGCTGGGAGAAGTTCACCGACGCGGTGATCAAGGCGGTGAGCGACCGCGACGAGCCGGTGGTCTTCGTGCTGTGGGGCAACTACGCGAAGAAGAAGCTGCCGCTGATCGACACCGCCAAGCACGTGGTGGTGCAGGGCGCGCACCCGTCGCCGCTGTCGGCGAAGCTGTTCTTCGGCAGCCGTCCGTTCTCGCAGATCAACGCCGCGCTGGACTCCTTCGGCGCCGAGGCGATCGACTGGCAGGTGCCGAACCTGAAGGAGGCCTGAGCCTCCGCCCGAGCGCCTGCGGGCGTTCCGGGGTGCTGGTCGGCGGGCGCCGGCAGCCGGTGGTGGCCGTGGTTCGGACGGGTTCGATGTCCCGTCCGCCCACGGCCACTTGGCGTTCACCGCCGGTGGCCGTCGGCCGGTGCCGGGTGTGCTTAGCTGGTGCCGACCGGTCGCCGGACCGGGGCCGGGGAGGGGCGGTACGTGCACGGGCTGGGGCGGACAGGGACGTTGCGGGGCGCCGTCGGGGCGCTGCTGGCCGGGGTGGTGCTGGCGGCCGGGTCCGGCTGCACCGGTTCGGACGGCGGGAAGCCGGGAGCCGGGTCCGTGTCCTCCGCCGCCGGGGCGGGCGCGGGGGCGGGTGCCGGTGCGGGCTTCGCCCAACTGCCCGGGCAGGCCTTCTACGTCTCCGACCGCACCAACGCCGCCCAGCAGGTGACCGCGCTGCGCGGCCAGGGCCGGACGGCGGAGGCCGACGCGCTGCTGCGGATCGCCGGCCAGCCCTCCTCGCAGTGGCTCGGCGAGCAGGGCGCCCAGACGATCGCCGAGCAGGTGAGCCGACGGGCCGCCGAGGCGGGCCGCACGGCGGTCTTCGTCGCGTACGACATCCCGCACCGCGACTGCGGCCAGTACTCGGCCGGCGGCGCCCCCGACGCGGCCGCCTACCGGGCCTGGATCACCGGCGTCGCCCAGGCCCTCGGCGACCGCAGGGCCTGGGTGGTGCTGGAGCCGGACGCCGTCGCGCACACCCTGGACACCTGCGGGATCAAGGGCGACCTGGCCGCCGAGCGGTACGGCCTGTTGGCCTTCGCCGTCCAGGAGTTGAAGAAGAACCCCAACGCGCGGGTCTACCTGGACGCGGGCAACCCCGGCTGGGCACAGGACCCGGAGGAGATGGCCACCGCCCTGCGCAAGTCGGGCATCGCGGCGGCCGACGGCTTCGCCGTGAACGTCGCCAACTTCTACGACACCGAACGGAACGCGGCCTACGGCGCCAGGCTCTCCGCGGCCCTCGGCGGGAAGAACTACGTCATCGACACCAGCCGCAGCGGCAACGGGGCGCTGGGCGGCGCCGCCTGGTGCAACCCGCCCGGGCGCGCGCTCGGCGAGCGGCCGACCACCGAGACCGGCCGGCCCGGGGTGGACGCCTACCTGTGGATCAAGAACCCGGGGGAGTCGGACGGCGACTGCGGCCGGGGCGAGCCCCGGGCGGGCGAGTTCTGGCTGCCGTACGCGCTCGGGCTGGCGCAGGCGGCGCGCTGAGGCCGCCTGCGCCTGACCTCGGGCCCTGTGCGTCGTGCGGTTCGCACGGTGCGCGGGCTCAGGCGGTGATCTGGATCCAGCGGGCGACCGACGGGGTGCCGGCGGCGTCCGTCAGGAACAGCATGTACCAGCCCGGCGGCAGCAGGTTGGGATTGCCGGGCAGGGTGAGCGAGACGCCGTCCGCCGTCCGTCCGGCGACGTCCAGGGCCACCGAGCGCTGCTCGACGTCCGTCACGTGGGTGACCGAACTCGGCCGGATCAGCTTGGCGGTGGCGACCGCCTCCGGGCGCGCCGTCCCGACGGCGAGGGTGCCGCCGAGCCGGGCCGCCCGCGGAACGGCGCCGACCTCCGGACGGTCGCCGTGGTACAGGTACGGCGGGGTGTAGATCTCGATGCGCTGCTCGAAGCCGCCCGGCTGGGTCTCGGCCTTGTCCGCGAAGAGCGGGTTGGAGCCCAGCACGGCGACCCGGCCGTCCGGCAGCAGCAGCGCCTCGGAGTGGTAGTTGCGGCCGACGGTCGGCTCGGCGGCGGTCGTGAAGCCGTTGGTGTCCGGGTGGTACACCTGCGCCTTGAGCAGGTCGCTGTCGCCGCGGCCGCGGTAGCCGCTGGAGCCGCCGGTGGTGAAGACGGTGTCGTCCGGCAGGATCACGCTGTTGAGGTAGCGGGTGCCGCCGGCCGGCAGGTCCGGGCCCGGGGTGAAGGCGGGAGCGGCGGAGGAGAGGTCCGCGATGTCGGTGCGGGCCGTGGACAGCGGCGACTCGCCGACACCGCCGCCGCCGAGCACCATCACCTTCTGCGCCTGCGCGGGCGGCAGCAGCACCGAGGAGGAGGTCTCGGTGAGGCCGGGGTCGCGCAGGCCGGGGACGGGTTGGAAGGCCCCGCTCGACAGGTCCCACACGCCGGGCTCGCGGCCCTTGTCGCCGGGGCCGTAGCCGCCGTTGGAGCCGGAGTAGAAGAGCTTGCCGGAGGCGGTCAGGAAGACCGCCGGGTAGGTCGGGAAGTAGTGGTCGGGGCCCTTGGACCAGGACTTGGTCCTCGGGTCGTAGATCTCGTTGTCGTTGCCGCTGAGGATCTCCCCGGTGTCGTCCAGCCCGGAGACGGTGACCACCCGGCCGTCGCCCAGCCCGGTCAGCGTCGGGTACCAGCGGGCGTGGGCCATGTCGGTGACCGGCTCGTACAGCTCGGTGTCCGGGTTGAACTCGAAGGCGGAGCGGATGCCCTGGTACTCCTGCTTGTCCAGGGTCAGCTTCTCGCTCTGCCCGTACAGGTTGTGGGCGTCGGTGCCGCTCAGGCCCTTGATCCGGTACTGGGCGGGGGAGTCGGCGACGAAGTCCTGGCCCGGGCCGACCGCCTCCACGTACACGTGCTGCTCGCCGGCGGTGACCACGGTCTGCTTGCCGGAGCCGGTCTTGGTCGCGGCCGGGACCGTCACGGCGGCGGTGCTGGCGTACTCGTGGCCGTTCGGGGAGACGAAGACGGTGCCCTTGGGGAAGGTCCGGTCGCGCTCCGGGCTCTCGTTGCGCACCCGCATGATGCCGGCGGCCTTCTTCACGGCGCCGGCCAGCTTCTCGTAGCGCTGGGTGCCGCCGGCCACCAGGACGCGGCCGTCCGGCAGCGAGGTGTGGCCGCCGCAGAACATGTCGGCCGGGGTGGGGACCAGCTTGTAGGTGTTCCGGGCCGGGTCCCAGAGCAGGCTCTTGAAGGTGCCCGCGTTGAACTGCTTCTCGTCGTTGCCGGAACCGGCCACGATCAGGACCTTGCCCGTGCGCAGCACGGTCGCGTGCACGGCGTTGACCCGGAACTCGGTGGGCAGCGACAGGGTCTGCCAGTGGCCGTACTGCGCCTTGTACTCGGGGCGGTTGATCACGTAGTGGTGGTACTGCTGGGAGGCGAAGCCGAGGACGGCCGGCGCGTTCATCCCGGCCACGGTCAGCGCGACGGTGCTGCCGAGGGCGAGGCGCTTGGTGCGGCCGGCCTTGTGGATCTTCACGGTGGGTGCTCCCCTCGGGAGGCGGTCGGGGGCTCTGGTCGGTGGGCGGCTCTGTTCGGTGGGTGGTGCTGGTCGGCGGGTGGTGCTGTTCGGCGGGGCGGTGCTGGTCAGGCGGCGGTGCTGGTCAGTGGGAGGGTGCCGGTCAGTGGGAGGGTCTGCCGCTGTCGGCGTGGTCGGGTG
>NZ_LFVW01000413.1:0-10385 GCF_001182915.1 Kitasatospora sp. MY 5-36 | reverse complement strand
CCCGCCCCGAATAAGCCCCCCCGCCCCGAAAACCCGCTGAAAGGCGTTCCCACCGTGACCACCGAAGCGTACGTCTACGACGCGATCCGCACCCCGCGCGGCCGGGGCAAGGCCACCGGCTCGCTGCACGGCACCAAGCCGATCGACCTGGTCGTCGGCCTGATCCACGAACTGCGCGGCCGCTACCCCGGGTTGGACCCGGCCGCGATCGACGACATCGTGCTCGGCGTGGTCAGCCCGGTCGGCGACCAGGGCTCCGACATCGCCCGGATCGCGGCCATCGCGGCCGGCCTGCCCGACACCGTCGCCGGCGTCCAGGAGAACCGCTTCTGCGCCTCCGGCCTGGAAGCCGTCAACCTGGCCGCCGCCAAGGTCCGTTCCGGCTGGGAGGACCTGGTCCTGGCCGGCGGCGTGGAGTCGATGTCCCGGGTGAAGATGGCCTCCGACGGCGGCGCCTGGTTCGCCGACCCGATGACCGCGTACGAGACCGATTTCGCCCCGCAGGGCATCGGCGCCGACCTCATCGCCACCATCGAGGGCTTCTCCCGCACCGACGTGGACGCCTTCGCCGCCGAGTCCCAGGCCCGCGCCGCCAAGGCCCAGGCGGACGGCCTGTTCGACCGCTCGGTCGTCCCGGTGCGCGACCGCAACGGCCTGGTCGTGCTGGAGCGCGACGAGTTCATCCGCCCCGGCACCACCGTCGAGACCCTGGCCGGCCTCAAGCCCTCCTTCGCCGCCATCGGCGAGGCCGGCGGCTTCGACGCCGTCGCCCTCCAGAAGTACCACTGGGTCGAGGCCATCGACCACGTCCACCACGCGGGCAACTCCTCCGGCATCGTGGACGGCGCCGCGCTGGTGGCCATCGGCAACCGCGAGGTCGGCGAGCGGTACGGGCTGCGCCCGCGCGCCCGGATCGTCTCCGCCGCCGTCTCCGGCTCCGAGCCGACCATCATGCTCACCGGCCCCGCCCCGGCCACCCGCAAGGCGCTCGCCAAGGCCGGGCTCACCGCCGCCGACATCGACCTGGTCGAGATCAACGAGGCCTTCGCCGCGGTCGCCCTCCGCTTCATCCGCGAACTCGGCTTCCGCCACGACCAGGTGAACGTCAACGGCGGCGCGATCGCGCTCGGCCACCCGCTCGGCGCCACCGGCGCGATGCTGCTCGGCACCGTGGTCGACGAACTGGAGCGGCGCGACCTGCGCTACGGCCTGATCACCCTCTGCGTGGGCGGCGGCATGGGCATCGCCACCATCGTCGAGCGCATCTGAGTCCACGCGTCGCCCGCCGCCTCCCTTCGTGGGACACGCCGCGCGTGGTACCTCCCTCTGCAGACCGGTAGACCGGTAGACCTGGAGAACTTGATGAGCGACACCACCACCATCCGCTGGGAGCAGGACCAGGACGGCGTGGTCACCCTCGTCCTCGACGACCCCACCCAGTCCGTCAACACCATGAACGAGGCCTTCACCGCCGACTTCGAGACCGTCGTCGGGCGGCTCGCCGCCCTGGCCGCCGCGGACGCGCTGCGCGGCGTGGTGATCGCCTCCGGCAAGAAGACCTTCTTCGCCGGGGGAGACCTGCGGATGCTCTCCGCCGCCCGACCCGAGGACGCCGAGGCCGTCTTCGAGAAGTCGATGCGGATCAAGCGCGCGCTGCGCACCCTGGAGACCCTCGGCAAGCCGGTCGTCGCCGCCGTCAACGGCAGTGCGCTCGGCGGCGGCCTGGAGCTCGCCCTCGCCTGCCACCACCGGATCGCGCTCGACACCCCGGCCAGCCGGATCGGCCTGCCCGAGGTCACCCTCGGCCTGCTGCCGGGCGGCGGCGGAGTGGTCCGTACGGTCCGGCTGTTCGGCATCACCGACGCCCTGCTGAAGTTCCTCCTCCAGGGCCGCCAGTACCGCCCGGCGCAGGCGCTGGAGCACGGACTGGTGCACGAACTGGTCGACACCCCGGAGGAGTTGACCGCCCGCGCGAAGGCCTGGATCGAGGCCAACCCGACCGCCGTCCAGCCCTGGGACGTCAAGGGCTACAAGATCCCCGGCGGCACCCCGGCCACCCCGGCCTTCGCCGCCAACCTGCCCGCCTTCCCGGCCAACCTGCGCAAGCAGCTCAACGGCGCGCCCTACCCGGCCCCGCGCAACGTCCTGGCCGCCGCGGTGGAGAGCGCCCAGGTGGACGTCGACACCGCGATGACGATCGAGGCCCGCTACTTCACCGAGCTGGCCTGCGGGCAGACCAGCAAGAACATGATCCAGGCGCTGTTCTTCGACATGCAGGCGGTCAACTCCGGTGCCGGGCGCCCGAAGGGCGTCGAGAAGCGGCCGGTCCGCAAGGTCGCGGTGCTCGGCGCCGGGATGATGGGCGCGGGCATCGCCTACGCCTGCGCCAAGGCCGGCATCGAGGTCGTGCTCAAGGACGTCGGCATCGAGGCCGCCGAGCGCGGAAAGGCCTACTCCGAAGGGCTGTTGAACAAGGCCGTCGCGCGCGGGCGCTCCACCGAGGCCGACCGCGACGAGCTGCTGGCCCGGATCACCCCCACCGCCGAGGCCGCCGACCTGGCCGGCTGCGACGTGGTGATCGAGGCGGTCTTCGAGAACACCGAGCTCAAGCACAAGGTGTTCCAGGAGATCGAGGGCGTGGTCGGCCCCGACACGCTGCTCTGCTCCAACACGTCCACCCTGCCGATCGGCCTGCTCGCCGAAGGCGTCGAGCGCCAGGGCGACTTCATCGGGCTGCACTTCTTCTCGCCGGTCGACAAGATGCGCCTGGTCGAGATCATCCGCGGCCCGCGCACCGGCGACGAGGCGCTGGCCCGCGCCTTCGACCTGGTCCGGCAGATCGACCGCACCCCGATCGTGGTCAACGACTCCCGCGGCTTCTTCACCTCGCGGGTGATCGGCCAGTTCCTCAACGAGGGCGTCGCCATGGTCGGCGAGGGCATCCACCCGTCCAGCATCGAACAGGCCGCCGCCCAGGCCGGCTACCCGGCCAAGGTGCTCTCCCTGATGGACGAGCTGACCCTCACCCTGCCGCGCAAGATCCGCGACGAGTACCGGCGCTCGGTGGAGGCCGTCGGCGGCAGCTGGACGCCGCACCCGGCGGACGCGGTGGTCGACCGGATGGTCGACGAGTTCGGCCGCCCGGGGCGCAGCGGCGGCGCGGGCTTCTACGAGTACGGCGAGGACGGCAGGCGCGGGCGGCTCTGGCCGGGGCTGCTGGAGCACTTCTCCGGTGCTCCGGCCGGTGCTTCCGCGGATGCCTCGGGTGGCGTTCCCGCTGGTGCTCCGGGTGACGTTTCGTTCGAGGACCTCAAGGAGCGGATGCTGTTCAGCGAGGCGCTCGACTCGGTGCGCTGCCTGGAGGAGGGCGTGCTGACCTCGGTCGCCGACGCCAACGTGGGCTCGATCCTCGGCATCGGCTTCCCGGCCTGGACGGGCGGCGTGTTCCAGTACATCAACGGGTACGAGGGCGGCCCGGCCGGCTTCGCGGCCCGCGCCCGCGAACTCGCCGCCGCGTACGGCGAGCGGTTCGCGCCGCCGGCGCTGCTGGAGCGGGTCGCGGCCGAGGGGCGGACCTTCACGGACTGACCGGTCGGCCTACCGGCCTACCGGCCTACCGATCTGCTGACCTGCTGACCTGCTCGGACTTGGGTGAGGCCGTGGCCCGTACGGCCTCACCCGGGTTCCAGGCCCGACTCCAGGCCCGACTCCTGGTCCGACTCCCGGCTCAGCTCCTCGCCCAGTTCCTCCCGCAGCGAGCGCTGGAATGCCGTGACCAGCGCCTGCGCCACCATCGGCTGGATGTGGTCCGTCAGCGCCCGCATCCGGGCCAGCTCGGCGGGCGCGGGCTCGCTCTCCCGGTACGGCTTCCACACCGTCTCGCGGAACAGCCGCTGCAACTCCCGTGCCGTCGCCCGGCTGTGCTCCAGCACCACCGCCCGGGCGGCCAGCAGCGTCTCCAGCGGGATCGGCACGTCCAGGATCCGCACGCCCAGCGGCAGCAGCCCGGGATCCACCCGGAACACCTCCGGATCCCGCGTCCGCTCCAGCGCCCCCATCGCGGCGAGCCGCTCGACCTGCCCCTCCGTCAGACCCCGCCCGGCCCGCCGCTCCAGCTGCGCCCGGGTGACCTCCTCCGGGGCCTCCGGCGTCCACGACGCCACCAGCGCACGGTGGATCGCCAGGTCCAGCGGCGTACTGTCCTCCGGCAACCGCGCCAGGTACCGCTCGATCGCGGCCAGCGTCAGGCCCTGCCGCTGCAACTCCTCGATCAGCTCCAGCCGGTCCAGGTGCGCCGCCCCGTACAGACCCACCCGCCGCGGCCCCAGCTCCGGCGGCGGCAGCAGCCCCTTCGTCCCGTAGAACCGCACCGTCCGCACCGTCACCCCGGCCCGCGCCGCCAGCTCGTCCACCGTCAGCCGCACTCCGCCCCCCACCCCGCCGTGCTCCCCCATCCGCCGCCTCCCGCGCTGGCACACTCCTGCTGTGACAGCAGCAGTGTGACAGTGGTGGGCGGGCCGGTCCACCGATGCGGGCGGCGGGCGGCGGGCGGCAGGCGGCAGGCGGCGGGCGGCGGGCGGCAGGCGAGCAGCGGGGGTGTGCGGGAGTGCGGACGCGTGCGGGCGCGTGGGGGCCGCTGACGCCGACGCCCCTGCCGTCCGCCGGGGGACCGGCTTCGGGCAGGGGCGTCGGGAGTGGGGCGTCGGGGTTGCGGCGGCCCGGGGGTCAGGCGAGGGCGGCGTGGTGGCGGCGGGTGACCTCGGGGTGAGCCCTGGTGTAGCCCTTCCACTCGTTGAGGCCGAAGTCGGCGAAGAGCGGGTTGGCCGGGTCGGCGGTGGCGCCGGGGGCGTGGTGGGCGAGGGGGAAGTCCAGCGGCTCGATGTGGGCGTCGAGGCGCGGGTTGTAGAAGAACGGCACCGAGAAGCGCTCGCGGGCGCCGACCGGGCTCACCACGCGGTGGTTGGTGGCCTTGAGGTAACCGTCCGTGGCTACCTCCAGCAGCTCGCCGAGGTTGACGACGAAGGCGCCGTCGAGCGGCGGGACCTCGAGGAAGGTGCCGTCCGCGCGCTCGACCTGGAGGCCGCCGACGGTGTCCTGCAGCAGCAGGGTGATGAAGCCGTAGTCCTTGTGGGCGCCGACGCCCTGGCCGGCGCCGTCCGGGGCGGTGCCGGGGTAGCGGACCAGCTTGAGGCGCAGGTGGGGGTGGCCGGCGAAGGCCTCGTCGTAGAAGTCGGGGCGGGCGCCGATCGCGGCGAGGAGTTCGTGCAGCAGGCGGCGGGCGACCGCGCCGAGGTGGTCGATCCAGCCGAGCGCGGCGGTGCGCAGCTCGGGGAGGGCCTCGGGCCACTGGTTGGGCCCCTCCAGCCACCAGTACGGGGGCTCGCCGCTGCCGGGAACGTGCGGGGGCAGCTCGGCGCCGATGTCCAGCTGGTCGCGCCAGTCCTGGCTGCCGCCGGTGCGCTCGTCGCCGGTGCGGGTGTAGCCCCGGTAGTGGGGGGAGTTGAGGTTGCTCACGGCGAGCCGGTCGGCCTCGGGGAGCGCGAAGAAGGCGCGCATGGCCCGGGCGAGCGCGGCCGTCTCCTCCGGGGTGACGCCGTGGCCGACCAGCTGGAAGAACCCGACGCCGGTGGCCGCGGCGCGGAGCTCGTCGTGCAGGCGGCGGCGGTCGTCCGGGCTGCCGTCGGCGAGCGAGAGGTCGATCACCGGGAGGGCGTCCGACGAGGGTGCCTGCGCCGAGGGGGAGCCGGTGCCGGTGCCGGTCTCGGATATGGGCGTGTACTGCTGCGTCATGTGTGACATCCGCTGGGTCTCGTCCCGGCTGGTCCCGGTGGTCGACCGGGGGCGGCCGGAGCTGTGCCTGGTGCGGCGGGTGCTCCGGGGCCGGGAGGTGGTGGCGGCCGGGCAGGGGTCGCCGTTGAGGGTGGGTGGCGCGAGGTTCAGCCGGAGCGTCGACAGGACATGGTCGTCACGCGGAGCAGGTCCACGTGGCGGCGGCGAACAAGGATGAGCACCCCACCAGCCTAATTGACCCGTTCTGCGGCAGGCGAGCCCCCTGCAGCGGAGGGCCACTCGCCATTTGTCGGTGATCTATCAAGTTGTGGGACGGTGGTGCCGGAGTGTGGGCGGTGGCGGCTCCTTTCGGGAGTCGTTCAGGAGTTGTTGAGGTAGGCCAGGACGGCCAGGACCCGGCGGTTGTCGTCGTCGGAGGGCTGGAGGTCGAGCCGGACGAAGATCGATGCGGTGTGCTTGGCGACGGCCCGCTCGGTGATCACCAGCTGCTGGGCGATCGCCGCATTGGACCGGCCCTCCGCCATCAGTCCGAGCACCTGCCGCTCGCGCGGGGAGAGCGTGGAGACCGGGCCGGCCGAGGAGTTGTGGGTGAGCAGCCGGGTGATCACCTCCGGATCCATCGCGGTGCCGCCCTGGGCGACCCGCCGTACGGCGTCGATGAACTGGGTGCCGTCCATCACCCGGTCCTTGAGCAGGTAGCCGATCCCGCCGGTGCTGCCGGCCAGCAGCTCGCGGGCGTACAGCTGCTCCACGAACTGCGACAGCACCAGGACGGGCAGGCCCGGGTGGGCCTGACGGGCCGCCAGCGCCGCCCGCAGCCCTTCGTCGGTGAAGCTCGGCGGCAGCCGGACGTCCACCACGGCGATGTCGGGCCGGTCCGCGGCCACCGCGGCGAGCAGCTGCTCGCCGTCCTCCACCGCCGCGGTGACCTTCATGCCGTTGGCCTCCAGCAGCCGGGTCAGTCCGTCCCGGAGGAGGAAGAGGTCTTCGGCGATGACAACGCGCACGGGATCTCCAGGTTCACGATGGTCGGCCCACCGGGCGGGCTGCTGATCGCGAGCACCCCGTCGAAGGCGGCCAGTCGGCGTTCGGTTCCGCTGAGGCCGGTCCCCCGGGACGGCTCGGCGCCGCCGCGCCCGTCGTCGGTGACCGATATCCGCAGCAGCCCGTCACTGTGCCCTATCTCGATCCACACCCGCGAGGCCCCGGCGTGCTTCACCACGTTGGCCAGCAGCTCCGTCACCGCGAAGTAGGCGGCCGACTCCACCGGGGCGGGAGCCCGGCCGGGCAGGCCGCCGGTGAAGCCGACCGGCAGCGGCAGGTCCAGTGCCGTCGCCCGCACCGCGTCGGCCAGGCCGCGGTCGGCGAGCACCGGGGGGTGGATCCCGCGGACCAGGTCCCGCAGCTCGCCCAGCGCCTTCACCGAGGACAGCCGGGCCTCGGCCAGCAGCGGCCCGAGGGCGTCCGGGTCGTCCTTCAGCTGCTCGGCCACGGTCAGCAGCATGCCCAGTGCGACCAGCCGGGCCTGCGCCCCGTCGTGCAGGTCCCGCTCGATCCGGCGCAGCTCGGCCGCGCCGGCGTCGATGGTGTCCGCCCTGGTCCGCGCGAGATGGCTGACCTGGCGGGCCAGCTCGGCCCGGCGGGAGGGCCCGAGCAGGGCCCGGGCGGCCTTCTCGTGGATCCGCAGGGCCGGCGGGGCGGCCCACAGGACGGCCAACGGGGCGATGGTCAGGCCCATCGAGTAGACGACGCCCAGGGCGAAGAACGGTCCGTTCCGGCCGAAGACCTCCAGGGCGACCGGGGTCAGCACGACGATCGCGGCGGTGAGCAGCACGGTGGCGCCGGTGAGCAGCGTCCAGGCGAAGTCCCGCCAGGTCGCCGGGTCGGTGAGCCAGCCGCCGGCCCGCAGTCGCGGCCAGGCCCCGGCGCGGACCGGCCGGCGGTACGGCACCGGTATCGGCCGCCCGCTCCACTTCCCGACGGTGCGCCTGCTCTCCGTCGCGATCCAGCGGGCGCCGAACAGCCCGAGCACCAGCAGTGCGGGCGCCAGCCAGACCGAACCGGACCGGCCGCCCGGCGCCGCACCGCCGTAGAGGTGGGCCGCCATCAGCGCTATCGTCCCCGGAGCGAACAGCGCGGCGCCGACCGCCCGGCCGCCGCCCCCGGTGGCCCAGCAGAGCGCCCACAGGGCGACCGGTGCCATCGGCACCGCCAGGATCAGCGGCCCGCCCGGGGTGAAGCCCCCGGGCTCGTCCGGACCGAACAGCGCGGAGGCCAGCAGGACCGGCCCCGCCAGCAGTGCGAGGAACCCCGTCACGGCCAGCGTCACCGCGTACCAGGCGCGCACCCCGTCCGCACACGCCCGGCCGACCCGCAGGGCCAGTCCGTTCAGCACTCCCGCGTCCATGACGCGCCCCCTCTCCCTTGCGCGGCCCCGCCCGGAGGCCGCGGTGCCGCGGCCCGAAGCCGCGGTTCCGAAGCTGTCGTTCCGGGGCCCCGCGGACCCCGGTTCCGATCTTTCGCTGGGTCAGTCTGCCCGGCCGGGGCCCCTGGTGCTCTAGGCCTGAACACCCAGTTCGGGGTGTATCTGGATACACCCCGCAGAGGCCGTCCAGACGGCTGTCGGCACCCCGCCGCCGATTCGTAGCGTGATGTTCCGTCAGCCGGCCCGGGCTTCCCGGGGCCGGACGCCCAACAGTGGAGGGCCCGTGAACGCGCCGATCATCCGGATCCGCGGCGTCAGCAAGACGTACGACCGATCCGACGCCGCCCGTCCCGCCCTGGCCGGGCTCGACCTGGAGGTCCGGGCCGGCGAGGCACTGGCCGTGCTCGGCCGTTCGGGCAGCGGCAAGTCCACCCTGCTGAACCTGATCGCCGGCCTCGACCGCCCGAGCGAGGGCGAGGTGGAGGTGGACGGCGTCGCCGTGCACCGGCTCGGCGAGGCCGCGCTGGCCGAGTACCGGCGGGCGCGGATCGGCATGGTGTTCCAGTTCTTCAACCTGCTGGACGACCTGACCGCGGAGGACAACGTGCTGCTCCCGGCCCAGCTGGCCGGGATGCGGCGGGAGCAGGCGCGGGCCCGGGCCGGGGAGCTGCTGGAGCGGCTGGGGGTGGCCCGGCACGCCAAGGCCTTCCCCGGTCGGCTCTCCGGCGGGGAGCGCCAGCGGGTCGCGGTCGCCCGGGCGCTGATGAACCGTCCGCCGCTGCTGCTGGCCGACGAGCCCACCGGGGCGCTGGACACCGCCTCCGCCGCCGACGTCCGCGACCTGCTGCGCGGGCTCAACGCGGAGGGCCAGACGATCCTGCTGGTCACCCATGACACCGCGCTCGCCGAGGCCTGCGCCGACCGGACGATCGAACTGCTCGACGGCCGGCTGGTCCGGGACACGGCGGCCGTGCCGGCACCGGGCGGTGGCCGATGAGCGCGCTCGGCAAGGTGGTGCGCGCCGGGGTCGGCCGCCGGCGGGTGCAGACCCTGGTGATGGTGCTCACCACGATGGTGTCCGTGACGGCGTGCATCCTCGCGCTCGGGCTGCTGGTCGCCGCCCAGGGCCCGTACCAGCGCTCCTTCGCCGACCAGCGCGGCGCCCACCTCAACGTGCTGTACGACCAGGCCAGGGCGAGCCCCGCCCAGCTCGCCGCGACGACCCACGCGCCCGGCGTGACGGCCTCGGCCGGCCCCTACCAGGCGGTCGCCGTCCAGCCGCGCTCCGGCCCCGATACCCGGATCCCGCCGGCCGGGAGCCCGCTGCCGCCGATGACGCTGGTCGGCCGCGCCCAGGACGGCCCGCTGGACGGCCTGCGGATCACCAAAGGCCGCTGGGTCGCCGGCCCCGGCGAGGTGGTGTTCCTGGACGGGCACTCGCCGCTGGCGGTCGGCGACAGCATGGAGTTCCCGGAGCTGCCGGGGCATCCGATGCTCAAGGTCGTCGGCCTGGCGGCCTCGGTCTCCTGGAGCGCGGACGGCTGGGTCGCCCCGGAGCAGGTGGCCGGGCTGACGGTGCCCGGCACGGAGCCCTCCGTCCAGTACCTCTACCGCTTCGCCCACGCCGGCGGCGACGCCGAGGTGGAGGCCGACCGTGCCGCACTGGCCGCCGCGGTCCCGGGCGGGGCGCTCGCCAGGGCCACCTCCTACCGGCCCGCCCAGGAGGAGGCGAACCGGACGGCCTCGACCTTCGTCCCGTTCGTCACGGCCTTCGGGGTGCTCGGCCTGGCCATGTCGGTGCTGATCATCGGAGTCGTGGTCAGCGGCGCCGTCAGCGCCGCCACCCGGCGGATCGGCATCCTCAAGTCCCTGGGCTTCGCCCCGGCCCAGGTGGCGCGCGCCTACGTCGGCCAGGCGCTGATACCCGCCGGGGTCGGCACGGCGCTCGGTGTGCTCCTCGGCAACCTGCTGTCCGTACCGGTCCTCGGGCTGGCTCACAAGGCCCTGCGCGGCGGGTTGCTCGGCATCCCGGTCTGGGTGGACGTCGTGGTCGCGGTGGCGGCCCTGGGGGCGGTGGCGGGCACCGCGCTGGTACCGGCGCTGCGGGCCGGGCGGCTGCGGACGGTGGAGGCGCTCGCGGTCGGCCGGACGGCGCCGGGCGCCAAGCGGG
>NZ_LFVW01000412.1:0-10393 GCF_001182915.1 Kitasatospora sp. MY 5-36 | reverse complement strand
CGGCCCGCCGGTGCCACCCCGCACGCCAGAGCGGCCAGTCCCGCCACCGGCCGTCCGACCCCGGGCAAAGCGCCCGTCACCGCCGCGCCCGCCGGCGACCAGCAGGCCGCGATCGGCAGCCCCGGCAAGGACGGTGGCGCCGTCACGGCGGCGGCGAAGAACCTCCAGCTGACGGCGTACGACCCGGCGGGCGGGACGGCGGTGCTGTCGGCGACGGGGCCGGGCGCCACGGCCCCGACCTCGCCAAGTGCCGTCCCCGGTACCGGTCCTGCTGCCTCTCCCAGTGCCGTACCGAGCGCCGTACCGAGCACCGCTCCCAGTGCCGCCCCCAGTGCGGCCGCCGCCGCCGTCCAGCCCGGGCAGCTGATCGCCAGCCCGCCCACCGCCGCCGCACCGCAGGGCGCACTGGTCGCCGTCACCGGCGTCCGCCCCGGCGCGGGCAACACACTCGCCCTGACCACCCGCCCGGCCACCCTGGCCGAACTCCTCGGCGGCACCGAGGCCGACGGCAACGTCCCCGTCGACCCGCACGGCATCACGGTGACCCCGCTGGTCAAGGACCTCAAGGCCACCGCCGGCCTGACCGGCAACGGCGTCCAGGCCGACGCCTCCGGCACCCTGGAGGTGAACCTCAAGGCCCCCGTCCCGCTGCCCGACGGCGCCAGCCTCGACGCCTCCGGCTCGCTCCAGCTCCACCCGGCCGTCCACTTCGCCTACCACGGCGCCGCGGCCGGCAGTCCGCGCACCGCCTCGATCGGCTTCGACCTCGGCGCCCACGCGCAATGGAAGGTCACCGGCGACGCCGCCCGCAGCACCGGCGCGGCGCCCATCCGGGTGCCCTTCGCCAAGCTGCAGGCCAGCCCGGTGCTGACGGTCGCCGGCCTGCCGGTGGTCGTCAACCTCGGCCTCACCTGCTACCTGGAGGTCAGCGCCGACGGCCAGGTCCACCTGGAGGCGGAGCAGGACGCCACCGGCACCTGGGCGGTCCGCGCCGACTACACCGGCGGCAAGGGCTGGACCCCGGTCACCAACGCCGACACCAAGGTCACCCCGGTACACGTGCGGCTCAACGGCAAGGCGGGCGTGCGGGCCGCGCTCGGCGCCGAGATCAGCCTCGGCCTGTACGACACCGTCGGCGTGGAGGCCACCGTCGCCCCCTACCTGCGCGCCCAGGCCGAGGGCTCGCTGGTCGCCGACTCCTCAGGCAAACCGCCTCAGGTGCAGGGCAGTTGGTCGCTGGTCGGCGGCGTCGACCTGAACGGCTCGCTGCTCGCCCACCTGAAGGTCTTCGGCACCCCGATCATCGAGGGCAAGCTGCCGCTGCCGCCCTTCCACCGGGAGTGGCCGCTGCTCGGGGGATCGGCGACGCTGCCCGCGCCGCAGCACAGCTGATCCGACGTCACTTCGTGGGCCCCTCCGCCGGGTTGTCCGGTCGAGGGGCCCTCGTCGTGGGTAGGCTCGGGTCGAAGCTCGGGCCTGAGTTCGAACCGGTCGGAGGGGGTGCGGGGGCGGGATGCGGAACAGACAGGTGGCCTACGGCGTTTCGGTCGCCCTGGTGTGGGCGGTGTCGCTGACGCTGTACGCCGCCACCGGGATCGGCTGGTGGGCGGCCGTACCGGCGGGGCCGGCCGTGCTGGTGCTGCTGGCGGTCCTGTGGCCGCGGCGGCGGGGGAGCGGGGCCGGGCGGGGAGGGGATGTCGCCTCGTGGGGCGCGCCCCGCTCCGCGGCCGGGTCGGCGCCCGGCCGGGCGGCCTCGCTGCCGGAGAGTTCGGTGGTCTGGGAGATGGGGGACCCGGCCGGCCCGCCGGTCGTCAAGGGCCCTGTCGCCGGAAGCGCCGTCCTCCCGGAGCGGATCGACTCCACCGAGCGGGACGACGACCTGGTGATCGTCGGGAGCGGTGCCGCCTCCCGGTACCGTCCCCTGCACGAGTACGCCCAGGACCCGCTGACCCCGGCGGCCGCCGAGACCGTCGCCACGGGCCTGGAGCGGCTGTTCCTCCGCCTCGGCCCGCCGCCGGGCTCCGCCCACGGCCCCGACCAGTCCGCCCCCGCACCCCGAGGTGACGACCGGTGACCACCCCCGAGGAAGGCCGCCTCCGCCGCCCGACGGCCCTGGAGATCGCCACCCAGTGGGCCCAACTCCCGCCCGAGCACCTGCGGGTGGCCCTGGAGCACCTCGAACTGGAACTCCAGCGCGAGCACGCCAGGGAGACGGCCAGGGAACGCCACCGGGCGTCCCTCGAAACGGTCCGCCTCAAGGAGGAGCACGCGACCGAGCGCGCCCGGATCGCGGCCCGGGAACGCCGCGACCAGCGCGCCCACCAGCTCTACGTCGGCGGCCTGGTGGCCGGCTTCGTGCTCGCCGCCGGGATGCTCGTCGGCTCGGTGCTCGTCGGCCTCGACGGCCGCCAGTGGCTGGCCGGCCTGCTCGCCGGGCCCAGCCTGATCGCCCTGCCGGTGGTCTTCGTCCTGCGCCGCAGCGACCGCCCCACCGCCCGCCCGCGCCCCCTCCCGCCGCCCTCGTTGCCGGACCAACTCCCGGGCGACCAACCGGCGTAGCCGGGGGCGGGTGCCCTCGCCGGGTTGGTCCTGCGGCGTCCGCCGTGGTGGAGGCGTGTCGTGGATTCCGGAGCGCCCCGCCGCCGTGGAACCGGGCGGCCGGCGGCGCCCCGGAGCGGTGCGTCAGGTGCCGCTGGTCGGGGTGTCGTCCTTCTTGACGCCCAGGAGGATCTGGTCGAGCACCGAGACGTCCGGGGCGGCCGGGTCCTCGTCCACGCCGCCGTCGAAGACCACGTAGCCGCCGCCCTTGGCGGGGAGGGCGGCCAGCAGGACGAAGCCCTGGGTGCCGTCGGTGTTGGTGATGTGCCAGCGGGTCGCGTACCCGGCCACGCCGGCCACGGTGATGGTGCCCGAGCCGTAGTCGGTCTGCGAGGCCATGCCGCTGAAGATCTGCTTGGCGACCGTCGGCATGGCGGCGTCGGCGGCGGCCTTGGGGGTGTCGCCCTGGACGGTGTTCTTCTCCACCGAGAACCGGCCGCGGATGCACGCCTTGCCGTTCGCGCAGGTGTAGCGGCCGCTGCCGAGGTAGACCGACCACTGCGGGGTGTCGGTCGCGGAGACCTCCCAGCCCTCGAACACCGGCAGGGTGATCGAGTGCTGCTTGTCCGCGACGGTGCTCCGGAGGACCGGGGCGGGCTTGGGCGTGGACGGCTTCGGGGCGGGGGTGGGGCTGGTCGTCGGGCCGGTGCTGCTGGTGACGGGGACGGTGGGGTCGGTGGTCGGGGCCGCCGCCGGGTCGCCGCCGTGGCTGAGCGCGATCCCGGCGACGCTGCCGCCGATCGCGAGGACGCCGACCGCGATGCTGATGAGCACGCCGGGCTTGACCCGCTTGGGAGTCGGGGCCGGGGGCGGGTAGCCGGGGCCGGGCTGTCCGTAGCCCGCGCCGGGGTAGGCCTGCTGGGACGGGTGAGCCGGGTAGGCCGGGTACGCCTGCTGCGCCGGGTACGCCTCCTGGCCCGGGTAGCCGTAGGCGCCCTGGGCCGGCCGGACGTCGCCGGTCCAGGCGTTGCCGTCCCACCAGCGTTCGTGGCCCGGGGCGCCGTCCGGGCCGGGGACCGGGTACCACCCGGGAGGCGTCTCGTTGTTCACGGCCGTACGCTACCCGGCGGTGCGCCGCCCGGGCCGGGGAGGGGTGCCGCGCCCGCCGGCACCTCGGCGGGCGGTGGCCGCGAGGGTCACGGCCGTGGTCGTGGCGAGGGCCGCCCAGGCGGCGGTGAAGCCGTGGGTGGTGTCGCGGAGCAGCCCGAGGGCGGGCGGGACCACGACGACGGCCACCTGGTTGACCGCCATGACCAGGCCGAGGGCGAAACCGGTCCGGCCGGGCGGCGCCGACTCCGCCAGGTGGGCCACCCAGGGGCCGTACCAGCCGATCCCGAAGAAGCCGAGCCAAGTGAACAGGACGGCGGCCGCGGCGGGGGACCGGCCAGCCGGCGTCGTCAGGACCACCAGCCCGGCCACCACCGCGGCCAAGCAGACCAGGACGGGCCGGAACCGCCCGGCGCGGCTCCGGTCGCTCCAGGCCGCCAGTGCGATCCGGCCGACCGCCCCCGCGACCTGGACCGCCACCAGGACGGCGGCGCCGGGGCCGGGGCCGAGGGCCGTCACGTCGTGGAGGTACAGGGCGCCGAGCACGCCGATGCCGCTGTGCACCGAGACCAGGGCCAGGCCGGAGAACAGGATCCTGGCCATGGCCGGTTCACGGAGGATCCGCAGCCGGGCGCGGACGGAGGCCGTCGGTGCCACGGGGCCCGGGGCAAGGCTACGAGCCGGGGCGGGAGCGGGGCGTACCGGCGGGGCGGTCGGCGGGCGCCGGTAGAGGGCCGTGAAGAGCCCGGCGCCCAGGAGCGCGACCAGCCCGCCGACCACCAGTGCCGCCCGCCACCCGTACGCCACGGCCACCAGCGGCAGCACGGCGGCGGCGAGCGCCCCGCCCAGCGGCAGTCCGGCCTGGCGGACGCCCATGGCCAGCCCCCGCTGGGCCGGGTCGAACCAGGAGGCCACCGACTTGCTGCCGCCGGGCTGCACGGTGCTGTACCCGGCGCCGACGGCCAGCAGGACGGCCAGCAGGGAGGCGTACCCCTGCGCCAGGCTGCCGAGGAGCAGGGCCGCGGCGACCACGGCGGCGCCGAGGCCGACGACCCAGCGCTCGTTGTACCGGTCCAGCAGCTCGCCGGCCACCAACAGGCCGACCAGCGGCACCAGTTGGGAGGCCGACAGGAGCAGGCCGAGTTGGCTGGTGCTGAGGTCCAGCGCGTGCTGCAGGGGGACGGCCATCGCCCCGATGCCCTGGACGAAGAAGCCGGAGGCGGCCTGGGTGACGGTGGCGACGGCCAGGACCACCCAGCGGTACCGGAGCGGGCGGGCGGTGTCCCCGGGAGCCGCCGGTGCGGAAGTCGTCGGATCGGAAGTCGGTGAGGTGGAAGTCGCCGGTGCGGAAGGCTTTCCGGTGTCGGTGTGCTGACGCATGCCCAGCAGCCTGCTGTCATGGTCTTATGCACCTCAACCCTTACGGCGAGAGCGCCGTGCACCTGGCCGCGGCCCTGGCCAACCGGCGCCCCGGGACCGCCGAGGAACTGGCGGACCGCTGCCGCGCGGCCGGGCTGGTGGTCGACGGGCCGGTCCGGCCGGCGGACCTGGCGCGCATCCTGGCTCTGCTGGACACCTGGGAGTCGGTGGTCGACGCGGCCGATGAATGCGAACGGGCCGAGCGGCTCAACCGGATGCTCGCCGCCGACGCCGCCCACCCCCGGCTGACCGACCACACGGGCGGCTGGCACCTCCACTACCGCGACGACCACCAGTCGTTCGGCGCCGTGCTGTCCACCCTGATCGCCGTCGGCACCGCCTTCCACCTGGTGGGCCGCGGCATGCGCCGGCTCGGCCGGTGCGCCGTCGCCGAGTGCGCCACCGTCTTCGCCGACACCACCCGGACCGGCCGCAAGCGCTACTGCACCCAGCGCTGCGCCAACCGCGACGCCGTCCGCCGGCACCGTCGCGCGGCGCGGCCGGCGAACGGCACGGCCCGCGCGTGACCGTCCCGGCCTCGGGAACAGGAAGTCGGCCCGGCCGACTTCCTGTTCCGACTGCCCCGGGGGCCGTGTCGGTGCCGAGGGCTACGGTGTCGATCATGACCGACTACGACTGGATCCACCGGGGCCCCATCGACTGGCTGGAAGGACGGGGCTACGGAGAGGACGAGACCGTCCTGGTGTACTTCCGGGGAACCACCCGGGCCGCCGTGGCCGACGGGCTGACCGCGCGGCACCGTCCGCCCTTCGCCCGGGGCGAGGAGCCGGCGCCCGGTGAGTGGGGCGTGATCGTGCACCCCATGCTCAACCCGTCCCGCAACGACTACGACGACATCGACTACCGCGGGCTCTGCCCCGAGGGCGCCGAACTGGTGGTGTTCGTGCCCAACCCCTGCATCGTCAAGGCCCACGGCCCCAAGGCGTACCACTACCGGGACGGCCGGATCTCCTCGTGCGTCGACTACGAGGGCGCCGAGCACGTCGGGGAGCGCTGGCCCAACGCGCTGGCCCCCCTCGTCACGGCGGCCGGGTTGGGCATCGGGGGCGAGTTCGCCGAGAGCCCGGACCACGAGCAGCGGCTCACCGCGCTGATCTGCGAGCACCTGGGCCTGCCGGCCCTGGACCGGGCCGCCATGACGGTGGACCGCGAGCTGATGGACGACTACCAGTAGGGGCCCGGCTCGTGGGGGCGCTTCCGGGCGGGACCGGTGGTGGATCGTGTACGGCACCGGCTGGATAGCATCGTCTTATGATCTCCTCCAGCGCCCGCACCACGGTCTTCGACATCGACGGCACGCTCTGCTTCGACGGGCGGACGATCGACAGCCGGATCCTCGCCGCCCTCGACGCCTGCGAGCGGGCGGGCCACCAGCTGGTCTTCGCCTCCGCCCGGCCGGTCCGCGACCTCCTGCCCGTCCTCGACGGGGCCTTCCCGACCGCCACGCTGATCGGCGGGAACGGCAGCCTGGTCTCCGTCGACGGACAGGTGCGGGCGCGGGCCGCGTTCGAGGCCGGTGAGCTCGGGCGGCTGCTGACCGAGGTCGAACGCTTCCGGGCCGGCTACCTCGCCGACGGCCCGTGGGACTACGCCTACACCGGACCGGCCGACCACCCGATCCGCGGCCGGGTCGACCAGGGCGGCCTCGCCCGCCGGGTCGAGCTCGCCGAACTCCCCGTCGTCGTCAAGTTCCTGGTCGTCGACGCGACCGACCTGGCGGCCCTCGCCGAGGCCGGCCGCGCGCTCGGGATGACCGTCAACCACCACCTCGACGAGGCGATCATCGACTTCGCCCCGGGCACCACCAACAAGTGGGAGGCGCTGACCTCGCTGGGGATCGACGCCTACAACGCCTTCGGCAACGACATCAACGACCTCGACCTGCTGCGCAACGCGCGGCACTCCGTCCGGGTCGGCGGCCACCCGGGCCTGGACGGCGTCGCCCGCGTCACCGTCGCCGCCGAACCGGAGGCCGTCGCCGCCGAGATCTCCCGCCTGGCCGAGGCACCCGTCCGGTAGTCGCCGGACGCCGCTCGCCACGCGGGCACGGCGAGCTGCCGGGTGCTTCCCGCGGTCGCCGCCGCCGTGCCCCATCAGGACCCGACGCCCGATCAAGGCGTGGGAACATCAGGGGAGATGACCGCCGTCCGGCCCCGGGGGAGACCATGTCCGCGCCCGTCGATCCGGTGCCGAGCCACCGGGCGATCGAGAACCTGATCGCGCGCTACGCCGAACTCGTGGACGACGGCGACTTCGCGGGCCTCGGCGCCCTGCTCGCCGACGCCGTCTTCGTCGGCAGCGGCGCGCCGGTACGCGGCGGCGAGGCGATCGAGGCGATGTTCCGGGAGACGGTGATCATCCACGCCGACGGGACACCGCGGACCCAGCACGTCACCACCAACGTGGCGGTCGAGGTCGACGAGCCGGCGGGGACGGCGGTCGCCCGCTCCTACGTCACCGTGCTGCAGGCACTGCCCGGGCTTCCGCTGCAGGCCGTCGCCGGGGGCCGGTACCACGACCGCTTCGCGCGCGGGGAGGACGGGCGGTGGCGGTTCGCCGAGCGGCGGGTGCGGATCACCCTCGTCGGCGACGTGAGCCGCCACCTGCGGCGGTAGGGTGCCGCCGACCGGGACGAGGAGGGGCGGGGCAGCGATGCGGGAACGGTTGGCGGGTGCGGCGCGGGCCGCGCTGGGCGGCGGGCGGCGGCTGGAAGCGGTCGAACGGCTGGCGGGCGGCAGCAAGAAGGGCGTCTACCGCCTGCGGATGGACGACGGGACGACGGCGATCGCCTACCGCTGGGACCGGACCGAGAACTACTGGCCGGCGTCCGAGGGCGACGACGACCTCGCCGACCCGTTCTCGCCCGGCCTCGGACTCGACCTGTTCGAGGCCGCGCACACGCGGCTGGACGCGCTCGGCGTCCGGGTCCCGGCGCTCCGGTTCGTCGAGCACGCCACGCACCGGGACGGCAGGAGTGCCCCGGGCACGGCCGCTCCCGCAGCCGACGACCCGGCCGACCGCACGGCCGACCTCGCGATCGTCGAGGACGTCCCCGGCGAGAGCCTGGAGAAGCTGCTCGCCCGCGACCCGCACGCCGCCGCCCCGGTCCTGGCCCGGCTCGGCGAGGCACTGGGCGCCATGCGCGGCCACCGGGCGCCCCGCTACGGGAAGGTGGCGGTGGTCGACGGGGGAGGAGCGTCGCACGGGCTGTCCTGCGAGGGCGTCGTGCTGGACCGCGCGCTGCGCGACCTCGCCGAGGCGGCCGCGCGCGACCCCCGGATCGCGGAAGCCCGGGACCGGTGCGCGGACCGGCTGCGGGCCCTGGCGGCGGCGGTGCGCCCGCGCGCCGAGTACCCGGTGGTGCACGGCGAACTCGGGCCCGACCACGTACTGGTGGACGCGGACGGCCGCCCGGTGCTGATCGACATCGAGGGCACGATGTACTTCGACGTCGAGTGGGAGCACGTCTTCCTGCGGATCCGCCTGCCCCGGGCCGACTACCGGCCGCTGGCGGCGGACGGCCTCGACGAGGACCGGCTCGCCCTCTACGCACTGGCCCAGCGCCTCTCGCTGACGGCGGGACCGCTGCGCCTGCTCGACGGGCCCTTCCCGGCCCGCGAGGCGATGGCCGCCATCGCCGAACACAACCTGCGCCAGGCCCTGCGCCTGCTCGGCGACTGAGGCCGGGTGGGGCGGATGAACCCGTGGACGGCAGACCCCCGGACCGCTCTCGCCGAGGCGGGCCTGGACGAGTGGGTCCGGTGTCGGGCAGTGGTCGTAGGCGATCAGTGGGCGGGCGACGGTGCGGCCGCTGTGCTGTTCGGGGCCGAGTCGGCGCTTGACGGACTCGATCAGGACTTCAGCGGATGCTTGCCGGGCCATGGTGTGAGGCTGCGGTAGGACGGTCGCAGGCAGGCAGGCAGGCCGGGCCGCAGACCAGGTGCGGCTTCAAGTCCCGGAACCAGCGCGAGCGCGAGCGGCTGTAGCCGGCTCGTCCGGCCGGTGCCGAGCGCCGGGAGTGTCGTGGGAGGCGGGCCGGTGGGGCAGACCCGGGAACATGCCCTGTACGTGGGCGCGGGCGAAGCGGATCCGGCGGCGCGAGGCCGGCTGGACGGCCTCCCGGGGCGGACCTGATCGCGGGCCGGCCCACAATCAGGTCCGCCCCGGTCGGTCAGCCGGTGAGCTGGGCCTGGAAGACGGCGCTGTTGAAGTACGCCCGGGCCTCGCGGATGAGGCCGGTGTCGTCCAGCTCGTAGACGTTGATGCCGGACCAGTTGACCGGTTTGCCGTCCAGGGCCACGGCCGCGCCCCGCCAGGAGACGGCGACGTGGCTGCCGACGGTGTGCGCCTCCAGCGGCGTCAGCCCGAGGAAGGGGCGGAAGCCGGGCAGGACGGAGGAGATGAAGGCGTGGATCGCGGGGCGGCCGGTGATCGGCGGCGCGCCGACCGGGTCGTGGAAGACGCCGTCCTCGGCGAAGGACCCCGCCCAGGCGTCGGCGTCGCCCTCCTGGGAGGCGCGGAAGAACTGGAGGACGGCGGGCGGCATGGCCGGGAACGTCATGGGAACTCCTTCGGGATGCGGTGACACGGTGACGTGGTGGTTTGGTTGCAGCGGTTGGAAGCGGCTCAGCGACCGGCCCCGGCCCTGACCCCGGTCCGCAGGGCGGCCAGGGCGGCGGCCGCGGTGAGCGCGACGAGGCCGCATACCCCCGGCCAGCCGAGCTGGGCGTGGAGGCGGATGCCGAGCCAGGAGCCGGCGCTGCCGCCGAGGAACGAGCAGGTCATGTAGGCGGTGTTCAGCCGGCTGCGGGCCTCCGGGCGCAGTGCGAAGATCCGGGCCTGGTTGGCGACCTGGCCGCACTGCACCGCCAGGTCCAGCAGCAGGAGGCCGGCGGCCAGCGCGACGAGGCCCGTCGCGCCGCCGGTGCCGCCGGCGGCGAGTACCGCGGCCGCGGCGAGGGTGGCGCCGGTGCACCAGGCGTTGACCCGGTCCGGGCCGTGCCGGTCGACCCGGCGGCCGGCGGCCGGGGCGCAGAACATGCTCGCCGCCCCGATCAGGGCCAGCAGGCCGAGGGCCTGGGCGCCGAGCCGGTAGGGCGGGCCGGTGAGCAGCAGGGCGAGCGCGGTCCAGGTGGCGCTGAAGCCGCCGAAGAGCGCGGCTTGGCCGAGTGCGGAGCGGCGCAGGGCGGGTTCGGTGCGCAGCAGCCGGACGGTGTCGGCGAGCAGGGCCGGGTACCGGTCGCGGACGGCGGGCGGGGTGGCGGGCAGGGCCAGGCCGAGGGCGAGTGCGAGCAGCGCGGTGAGGGCG
>NZ_LFVW01000411.1:0-10460 GCF_001182915.1 Kitasatospora sp. MY 5-36 | reverse complement strand
GGCGGTGGCCAGGCTGCGCCCGGCCAGGTCGGCGACGACCAGGCTGACGCCGCCGGAGCGGACGTCGAAGGCGGCGAGGTGGGCCCGGGAGGCGACCAGCGCGTAGAGCCGGGCGTTGGGGCCGCGCCGCTGTTCCCCGCGCTCGCCGACGACGGCCACCAGGCCGGTGCGCTGGAGCCGTTCGAGCAGGTCGGCGACGGTCGGCCGGGACAGGCCGGTGAGGCCGCGCAGCTCGGTCGCGGTCAGCGGACCCTGTTCGAGCAGGAGGTTGAGTGCCAGCCGGTCGTTGATCGCCCGGGCGGTGCTCGGCGTGGCCGTACGCGCGATGGTCATGGCGGATCATCCTTCCAGAGTGTTTCTATCAGGGTCCCTTCCTGATAGTTTATCGACCGTCACAGGGCACTGTCGCGCCCCACACCGCGCGACCGGGAGGGAACACCCCATGAACGGGACCACCGCGCCACCACCGCCACCGCCGGAACCGCTGAGCGCACCCCGCCGGGCCCGGGCCGGCATCGCCCTGGTCTTCTGCGTGCACGGGGCCGTCAGCGGCAGCTTCGTCACCCGCATCCCGTGGCTCCAGGACCGCCTCGACCTCTCCACCGGCCAGCTCGGCCTGGCCCTGGTCATGCCCGCCATCGGCTCCTCCCTCGCCATGCCGCTGGCCGGCCGCTTCGTCCACCGCTACGGCGGCCGGGCCGCGGTGCGCGGGCTGATCTCGCTCTGGTGCCTGGCCCTCGCCCTGCCCGCGCTCGCCCCCTCGCTGCCGGTGCTGTGCGCGGCCCTGCTGGTGTACGGCGCCGCGGCCGGGATGGCGGACGTCGCGATGAACGCCCAGGGCGTGGAGATCGAGGAGCGGCTCGGCCGCTCGATCATGTCCGGACTGCACGGGATGTGGAGCGCGGGCGGCCTGCTGGCCTCCGCCTTCGGCATCCTCGCCGCCCACCTGGACCTCGACGCCCGGCTCCAGCTGGCCGTCACCGCGCTGGTCCTGCTCGCCCTCGCCCAGCCGGTCTGCCGCGGCCTGCCCGACATCCGGGCGCACGAGGGCGCGGAGGAGCCGCCGCGGTTCGCGCTGCCGCCGCGCAGTTCGCTGGTGATCGGGCTGGTCGGCTTCTGCGCGGTCTTCGCCGAGGGCGCCTCGATGGACTGGAGCGGCGTCTACCTGCGGGACGTCACCGGCGCCTCGGCCACCGTCGCCGCCGCCTCGTACACCGCCTTCTCGCTCACCATGGCGGTCAGCCGGCTCGCCGGGGACGCGGCGATCCGCCGGCTCGGCGCCGTCCGCACCACCCGCGTCGGCGGCGCCGTGGCCACCGTCGGCGGCCTGCTGGTGGTCGCCGCCGACAGCCCGGCGCTGGCCATCCCCGGGTTCGCGCTCCTCGGCATCGGCATCGCGGTGATCGTCCCGCTCGCCTTCGCCGCGGCCGGCCGGATCGGCAGCAACCCCAGCCAGGCCATCGCGGGCGTCGCCACCGTCACCTACACCTCCGGCCTGATCGCCCCCGCGGTCATCGGCGCCCTCGCCCAGGCCACCTCGCTGACCGTCTCCTTCGGACTGGTCACCGCGCTCGCCTTCGCCCTGCTGCTGAGCGCCGGGGCGCTGCGGCTGGCCGAACGGAATTCCGGCGGCGAGAACGTGACCGCAACGTCACCGGAAAAGCCTTCCGGAAAAGATCTCTCCACGATATGATGGTGAATTCCTGAGGGAATTCCCCGCTAAAGTCTCGAACCGCCGGGCGCGCCGCGTCCGGCGGTTTTCGTGCTCCGCGAGAGGGATTCCCCGTGTGCTACGACCCGGACGCCGCCCCGCCCGCCCCCGGTCCCGCCCCGTGGCCGCTGGCCGAGGCCGCCCCACTGACCCTGACCTCGGCTGACGGCACCCGGTTCGGCGCCTTCCTGGCCCGCCCGGAGGTCGCCACCGGAGTCGGCGTACTCGTCCTGCCGGACAACAGGGGCCTTTCCCCGTTCTACCGGCAGACCGCCGCCCGGCTCGCCGAACAGGGCCACCCGGCGCTCGTCCTCGACTATTACGGCCGCACCGCCGGAGCCTTCCCGGAAAAGCGCCCGGCGGAATTCGGCGAACTGCCGGACCTGCTCCCCCACCTGCTCGCGCTCACCCCCGACGGCTTGGACGCCGACATCACCGCAGCGCTGGAACGGCTGCGCGCCGTCGGGCCCGCCGAGGTGGTCGCGCTCGGCTTCTGCTTCGGCGGCCGGCAAGCCTTCCGGACGGCCGCGCCGCGCTTCGGCCTGGCCGGCGCGGTCGGCTTCTACGGCTACCCGGACGTCATCCACGGCGCCCCGGGGCCGACCCAGCTCGCGGCGGAGCTGACCGCCCCGGTCCTCGCCCTCTGGGGCGGTGCGGACGAGCACATCCCGGCCGCCGCCGTCGAGGCCTTCGACGCCGCGCTCACCGCGGCCGGCTGCCCGCACACCTTCGTCACCTATCCGGGGGCGCCGCACAACTTCTTCGAGCTCGCCGCGGTCGACCACGCCGACGCGGCCCGGGACGCGTGGCAGCGCCTGCTGGGCTTCCTCGCCCGGCCGCGCTGAACCCGGATCCCGGCCCCCGCCCCAGGCCTTGGACCGGGGCGTGGACGGCGGCGGGGCCGGGGCCCGGGACCGGTTAGGCTCGGGCGGTGTTCGAGCCCGATGCCGTTCCCGTCCCGCCCCTCGCACCGCAGGTGCCCGCCATCGCGCCGCGTTCCCCGTGGTGGCGGTTCGCCCTGCTGGTCGCGGTGCTCGCGGCGGCGGCCGGCTCGCTCCTGCTGTGGAGCCCGACGGAGCTGCTGTCCGGCGGGCTGGCGGACCGGATGCCGGGCTACTGGTTCGGTCCGCTGTTCGCCCTGGTCTACGCGGTGGGGACGCTCGCCTTCGTGCCCCGGCCGGCCCTGAACGCCGCGGCCGGGCTGCTGCTCGGCATCCAGCAGGGCGTGCTGCTGGCGGTGCTCGGCACCACGGTCGGCGCCGCCCTGGCCTTCGTGCTCGGCCGGGGCCTCGGCCGCGAGGCGCTCCGCCCGTACCTGCGCGGGAAGGTGCTCGGGGCGCTGGACCGGCGGTTCACCGAACAGGGCTTCCGCAGCGTGCTGGTGCTGCGGCTGCTGCCCGGCATGCCGTTCCAGGCGGCCAACTACGGCGCGGCCTTCTCCGGGGTCCGCTTCCTGCCCTTCGTGCTCGCCACCGCGATCGGCGTGGTGCCGACCACGGCCGTGTACGTCACGGCGGCGGCCAGCGCGGGCCGGCCGGGCTCGGCGGCCTTCCTGCTGTCGGCGGGGGTGATCGCGCTGCTGGTGCTGGGCAGCGTGGTGGGCCTCTGGCGGGCGGCCCGGACCCGCCGCCGGGCGACGGTCGGCTGAACCCGGCCCGGCCGTCCGCTCCGACTCCCCCAGCCCGGCCCGCCAGGACAAAATCGTTCGCGCCGGTGCGCCGCCGGAGGCCAGGATGGCGCGCATGACTGCACCGGACCCGCGGGTGGACCCGCCGATGACGGCCGACGAGGCCGCCACCCTGCACGCCTTCCTCGACTACCACCGCCACACCCTCGCGCTGAAGACCGAGGGCCTGACGGACGACCAGCTGCGGCTGCGCTCCGTCCCGCCGTCCAACCTCTCGCTGCTGGGCCTGGTCCGGCACATGGCCGAGGTGGAGCAGTACTGGTTCCAGTCCGTCCTGCTCGGCCAGGAGAACGCCGAGGGGCACTTCTGGACCAAGGAGAACGAGGACGGCGACTTCGACGACGTCGACACCGCCGACGTCGCGGCCGACTTCGCCGTCTGGCGCGCCGAGGTCGAGGCCGCCCGCAGCGCCGCCGCCGGCCTGCCGCTGGAGACCGTCGGCAAGAAGCCGCGCCGCGGTCAGCCCGTGACGCTGCGCTGGATCCTCACCCACATGATCGAGGAGTACGCCCGACACAACGGCCACGCGGATCTTCTGCGCGAATTGATCGACGGATCGACCGGCGAGTGACCCTGCGGGTGACACCGCGGGTGAAATCGTTTCCGCATTGTTGACAGAAGGTCAATTACGCCGTGACCGCGACCGATAAGGTCAACGCGCGCAACCGTACGGCGCTGCGCCGCGTCAGTGGGAGTGCCCGGGTTCGCCCGGGTTTCCGGCGCGGCACGACTCGTACGGGGGTTGCGAGCGGGCACGGGACCGGTGAACAGTGCGATACTCGGACAGTTCCGACGAGTGGATGACGTGTCAAGAACGGCACGCACCCCCGGGGGACCAGGACGGGACGAGGCAGGGAGGCGCGGCATGGGAGCACTTCGCGACGAGCACCACAACGGGTGGCTGATGCCCTCGGGGAACTACCCGGCCGCGGTGTACGACGACGAGTGGGTCGATCAGGAGACGGTTCCGGCCGCCCCCGCGCCCACGAAGATCGTCTCCCTGCGGCCGACGGGCTTCGAGGCGGCCCGGACGGTCGGTGAGCACATCCGGGCGAGCATCCCGGTGGTCATGGACCTCACCGAGATGTCGGAGGCCGAGGCCAAGCGCATGGTCGACTTCGCCTCCGGGCTGATCTTCGGCACCCGGGGCGGCATCGAGCGGATCGCCCGGAGGGTCTTCCTGCTCACCCCGGCCGACGTCGAGGTCATGGTGATCGACCGCCCGATGGACGACACCGGCTTCTACAACCAGAGCTGAGCCGCCGCCCCGCGAGGGCTCACAGGCACCCCGGAACCGGGGACGGTACACCCACCGTCCCCGGTTTTTTGCTGCCCGGGCACCGAGAGCCCGCGCATCACCTGAGAGCTCGAACAAAAGAATGAGACATCTGTGTCTCATATGAACTAGACTCGGTCCATGGCCACCGACCGCGACACCGTCCTCGAAGCCGCCGTCGGCGTGCTCTCCCGCCGCCCGACCGCCCACCTGGACGAGATCGCGCGCGCCGCCGGCATCAGCCGCGCCACGCTGCACCGGCTCTTCCCGGGGCGCGACGCGCTGATCCGCGAGGTCGGCCTGCTCGGGCTGCGCCGGTTCGCCGCCGCACTGGACACCGCCGAGGTCGAAGAGGGCGACGCCGAGGCCGCGCTGCGCCGCCTGGTGGACGCCTCCGTGCCGGACGCCATGCTCTGCGCCTTCCTGGCCGGCGAGAACCAGCTCTACGAGAACGACGACATCAACGACCTCTGGGAGGTCCAGATCGCCCGGCTGCACGCGCTCTTCCTGCGCGGCCAGCAGCAGGGCGTGTTCCGCATCGAGCTGAGCGCCGCCTGGCTGAGCGAGGCCTTCTTCGACCTGGTGGCCGGCGTCGGCTGGTCCATCCAGGACGGCCGGCTCGCCCCGCGCGACGCCGCCTTCTCGCTCGCCGAGCTGTTCCTCGGCGGCGCGCTGCGCAGACCGGACGCGCGGACGCCCGTTCCCATCGGCGTGGGCACCACTGCCGTCACCACCCCCATCCACAGCACCGCCGACCACAGGCCGGACACCGATACACCATGAACACCCTGACCGCCCGCCAGCGCTGGACCGGCCTCGCCGTCCTCGTCCTGGCCGTGACCGTGGTCGCCCTGGACGCGACCGTCCTCTCCCTCGCCATCCCGTCCATCAGCGAGACGCTGCGCCCCAGCGGCACCCAGCTGCTCTGGATCGGCGACTCCTACTCCTTCGTGCTGGCCGGCCTGCTGGTCAGCATGGGCGCCCTGAGCGACCGGATCGGCCGCAAGAAGCTGCTGCTGGCCGGCTCCGCCGCGTTCGGCGCCGCCTCGCTGCTGGCCGCCTACGCGCCGAGCGCCGGCTGGCTGATCGTGGCCCGCGCCCTGCTCGGCGTGGCCGGGGCGACGATCATGCCCTCCACGCTCTCGCTGATCCGCGGCCTCTTCCCGGACGACCGGGAGCGGGCCACCGCGATCGGCATCTGGGGCGCGGCCGCCACTGCCGGGGCCGCCCTCGGGCCGGTGGTCGGCGGGGTGCTGCTGGAGCACTTCTGGTGGGGTTCGGTGTTCCTGCTGAACATCCCGGTGCTGATCCTGCTGCTGGTGTTCGGCGCCTGGCTGCTGCCGGAGTCCAAGGACCCGAAGCCGGGCCGCTGGGACGTGCTGAGCGTCGTCCTGTCGATGGCCGGCGTGATCGGCGCGGTGTACGCGGTCAAGGAGGCCGCCGCGCACGGCGTGGACCGCTGGGACGTGCCGGTCGCCTTCGTCCTGGGCACCGCCGCGCTGTTCGTGTTCGTCCGCCGCCAGCTGCGGCTGGAGACCCCGCTGCTCGACGTCCGGCTGTTCCGCGACCGGCGGTTCACCGCGGCCGTGTCGGCCTCGCTGATCTCCCTGATCGGGCTCTCCGGCGTGATCTTCGTGGTCTCGCAGTACCTCCAGCTGGTCCGCGGCTACCAGCCGCTCCAGGCGGGCCTGGCCGAGCTGCCGGCCTTCGCGGGATCGGTGGTCGGCGGCCTGCTGACCGCCCTGATCGCCCGCCGCTACGGTGCCCGCAAGGCGCTGACGGCCTGTCTGCTGGCGATGGGTCTGGGCGTGGGCGCGCTCGGCTGGCTGGAGCAGGACACCACCTACCTGCTGCTGGCCGCCTCCTTCCTGCTGGTCGGGACGGCCGAGGGCGTGGTCTACACGCTCGGCGCCGACCTGGTGCTGAACGCCGCGCCCGCCGACAAGGCCGGCGCCGCCTCGGCGGTCTCGGAGACGGCGTACGAGCTGGGCACCGCGCTCGGCATCGCGCTGGTGGGCTCGGTGGTCGGCTCGATCTACGCGAACGGGCTGGCGGTCCCGGCCGGGACGGACCCGGCGGCCGCCGCCCGGGCCGGCGAATCGCTGGGCTCGGCCGTCGAGACGGCGCAGGGCCTCTCGCCGGAGCTCGCCCAGCCGCTGCTGGCGAGCGCCCGGGAGTCCTTCGTCCACGGCATGAACAGCGCCGGGCTGCTGGCCGCCGCGCTGCTGGTCGGCGCGGCCGTGATGGCCTGGCGGCTGCTGCGCGGGCTGTCCGAGCCGACGGCCGGGGCGGAGACGGGCGCCGGGACCGGCCCGGAGGGCGCCGTCGACGTGTCGGCCGCGCAGCCGAGCATCAAGGCGTAACAGCGCACCGAGAACGGCCGTTCCCCCCGGGGGAACGGCCGTTCTCGTGTACGGAACCACCGTTCCCTACGGGACCTACGAGACCCCGAAGGGCAGCTCCAGCTCGGCCCAGACCACCTTGCCGTCCCGGGTGAGCCGGCTGCCCCAGCGCTGGGCCAGCTCGCTGACCAGGAACATCCCGCGCCCGCCCTCGTCCTGCTCGGCGAACGGGCGCAGCTGCGGGGTCTGGCCGCCGGCGTCGGAGACCTCCAGGGTGAGCACCCGGTCGCGGAACAGCCGCAGCCGGCGCGGGGCGTCGGCGTGCAGCAGGGCGTTCGTGACCAGCTCGCTGACCAGCAGCTCGGCGTAGTCGGTGAGCGCGGCCAGGCCCCAGGCCTCCAGGGTGGCGCGGGTGAAGCGGCGGGCCCTGCCGGGCAGCCGGCCGCCGCCGGACAGCGGCAGGGTGGCGACCCGGTCGGCGGGCAGCGGCAGCACCCGGGCCATGATCATCGCGATGTCGTCCTCGGTGCCGTCGGTGACCAGCGCCGCGAGGACGGCGTCGCAGTTCTCCTCCAGGGTCCGGCCGGGGCCAGAGAGGGTGCTGGCGAGCCGGTCGATCCCGGCGTCCAGGTCCTCGCCGCGCCGCTCGACCAGGCCGTCGGTGTAGAGCGTGACCATGCCGCCCTCGGGGATGGTGAACTCGATCGACTCGAAGGCCACCCCGCCGACGCCCAGCGGCACCCCGGGCGGCACGTCCACCCTGGCGGCGGTGCCGTCGGGGGCGACCCGGACCGGCGGCAGGTGCCCGGCCGAGGCGACCTGGACGGTGCGCTCCAGCGGGTCGTACACCGCGCAGATGCAGGTGGCGAACTGGCCCTCGCCGATTCCCGAGGCGGTCTCGTCCAGCCGGGTGAGGACCTGCTCCGGCGGCATGTCGAGGGTGGCGAGGGTCCGGGCGACGGTGCGCAGCTGGCCCATCGTGGCGGCGGCCCGGATGCCGTGGCCCATCACGTCGCCGACCACCAGGGCGACTCTCCCGCAGGACAGCGGCACCACGTCGAACCAGTCGCCGCCGACCTCGCTGACCACGCTGCTGGGCAGGTAGCGGTAGGCGATCTCCAGGCCGAGGGTGCGGTGCACCTCCTGCGGCAGCAGGCTGCGCTGGAGGGTGAGGGCGGTCTCCCGCTCGCGGCGGTAGAGCCGGGCGTTGTCGAGGGCCAGCGCGGTGCGGGCGACCAGTTCCTCGGCGAGGGCGACGTCGGCGGCGGTGAACGGCTCGGGGTTGCGCATCCGGATGAACTCGGAGCCGCCGAGCACCATGCCCCGGGCGGTGATCGGCACCATCAGGTACGAGTGGATGCCCGCCGCCATCCCGGGGGCCACCCGGTCCTCGCTGGAGACCAGCCCGCGCAGCACGTCCTCGTCCACGTGGGTGCGCAGCAGCGGCTTCCCGGCGCGCAGGCACTGGGTGTAGCTGCGGTCGGGGGCGTACTCGGAGGTCTCGCCGACCACGTCCACGGCGTGCGCGAGGCCGCTCTCGTAGGACTCCCCGACGGCGACGGCGCGGAGCGTGACGTTCCGGTCGGAGGGGATCGCGGTGGGCTCGGCGCCGCGCAGCACCGGCTCCAGCAGGTCGACGGTGGCGAAGTCGGCGAACCGGGGGACGACGGCCTCGATCAGTTCCTCGGCGGTGCGCTGGAGGTCGAGGGTGGTGCCGATCCGGGCGGTCGCCTCGGCGATGGTGGCGAGCCGTTCCTGGGCCCGGGCGGCGCGGGCCTCGGCCTGGAAGCGTTCGGTGACGTCGATGATCGAGGAACAGACCCCGAAGATCCGGCCGGTGGAGTCCTCGAGCCGGAAGTAGGAGGCGGACCAGGCGCGGTCCCGCCGGGGGTCGCCGGGGACCCGGCCGTGCGAGCGGGCGTCGACGACGGGCTTGCCGGTCTTGAGCACCTGGCGCATGATCTGCTCGATCTCGGCGCTGTTGATGCCGGGCAGGACGGCGGATATCCGGCGGCCGAGGTGGGCGGCGACGGGCACCCCGTTCATCCGGGCGAGTGCCTCGTTGATCCGGATGTAGCGCAGTCCGGTGTCGTAGACGGCCATGCCGATCGGCGAGCGGCCGAAGATGCCGTCCAGGACCGCGAGGTCGGCCTCGACGGCGTGCAGGGCGCGGGTGTCGGAGGCGGTGGCGAGCAGCAGCAGGGTGCCGGCCGGGCCGGCTATCGGGTAGGTGCGGAACTCCAGCTCGACCTTGTGGCCGTCGCGGTGGCGCACCGGGAAGACGCCGGACCAGCCGCTGCCGGTCATGATCCGCTGGAAGAGGCCGAGCACCTCGGAGCGGTCGGACCCGTCGGTGAGCAGCTGGGCGGCGTAGCTGCCGACGGCCTCCTCGGCGGAGTAGCCGAGCAGGGCCTCGGCGTCCTCGCTCCAGTGCAGGATCAGTCCGTCGTCCTGGAGCAGCGCCGTCGCGAGCGGGACGAGCCGGTGGCCTTCGGGGTTCGCGCCCTCGGGACGTACCGGGGCACGGCCCGGTGCCGGGTCGGCGGCGGTCGCGTCCCACTCGTGTCCGTGCATGATCAGGCAGCACCCCGGTTCGGCTCGTGCCCGGCCGGGTGGGCCTCGCGGTCGGTGCCGGCCGGGATTCTTCTCCAGACTGCACGGACATCGGCCGCCCGGCGACCCCTTTGGTCAGGGGGCGTCCGGTCGCTCCGGGTGTACGGGCGTCATGGGCGTACCGGCCGCAGCGTACTCTCCAGAACGCCCGCCCACTGCCGGATCACGCCGGAACGTCGGTGGCTGTCGTCGGTGAGCAGGTTGGCGAGGCCCAGTCCGCGGGCGAGGTCCAGCGTGGCCTGCACGGATTCGCGCACCCCGGGGCGGCTCTCGTCGGCGTCCAGGAACTCGACGGCGGCCCGGTGGGCCTCCCGGCCGACGTGGCCCTCCAGGGCGATGATCCGCTCGCGCAGCGCCTCCTCGGTGGCGGCGGCGGTCCACAGGTGCAGGGCGGCGCGGAACAGCGGGCCGGTGTAGAGCCGCACGATCATGTCGACCACGGCCCCGGTGCGGTCGGGGCCGGCGGTCGGCAGCTCGTCCGCGTGGGCGCGGACGGCTGCCAGCCGCTCGGCGGTGACGTGCTCGACGGCCGCGGTGAAGAGGTCCTCGCGGGTCGGGAAGTGGTGCTGGGCCGCGCCCCGGGAGACCCCGGCCCGTTCGGCGACGACGGTGACGGTGGAGCCGTGCCAGCCGAGCTCGGCCAGGCAGTCCACGGCCGCCGCGAGCAGCCGGGCCCTGGTCGCTCGGCTGCGGTCCTGCTGCGGGGTGCGGGCGGCGGGGTGGCTGGTCATGGCGGCGGGCGGTTCCTGTTCCGGTCGGGGCGCGGCGGGTGCCGGTCGGGGCGCGGCGGGACGATCCTCACAGACGCGCCCCGGTCCCCGGCCGCCGGGG
>NZ_LFVW01000410.1:0-10488 GCF_001182915.1 Kitasatospora sp. MY 5-36 | reverse complement strand
CCCCACCCTCCCGAGAGCCCGAACCCCCCACCCGTCAACGGGCCCCCCGCCGAGCCTCCCGCACCCGCCGCAGCCGGTTCACCAGCACCGGCGCGTGCGCCAGCGCCTCCTCCCGGTCCAGCAGCGCGTTCAGCACCTGGTAGTACCGCGTCGGGGAGAGCCCCAGCTCCTCCCGGATCGCCCGCTCCTTGGCCCCCGCCGTCCGCCACTGCCGCCCCTCCAGCGCCAGCACCGCCCGGTCCCGCTCGCTCAGCTCGCCCACCGCCGACACCTCCGTCCACCGCTACGGAGTGTCATTCTCGCGCGCGACCCGGACACACACTGCTCGCCCCACCGCTCCCCGCGCCCGGCTACCGTCACCCCCATGACCACGCCGAGCTTCGCCCTGCACATCCCGACCGCCGACCTCGACCCCGACCCGCTCGACCCGTCCCAGATCGTCTCGGGCACCCCCGAGGTCACCGGCAGGGTGCTCTCCGAGTCCGCCGACGGCCGTCACCTGCGCGGTCTCTGGCAGATCACCCCCGGCGTGGTCACGGACGTCGAGGCGGACGAGATGTTCGTGGTGCTCAGCGGCCGGGCCACGATCGAGGTCGAGGGCGGCCCGACCCTGGAGGTCGGCCCCGGCGACTGCGCGGTGCTGCGCGAGGGCGACCGCACCACCTGGACGGTCCACGAGACCCTCCGCAAGGCCTACGCCATCACGCTGCCCTGAGCCCCGTCGGGGCCGGGGCGAACCACGCCCCGGCCCCGACGACCTGCTACTTGCGGACCTTCACCGCTTCCTTCACCGCCGCGTCCTGCAGTCCTTCGAGCACCTGCTTCGGGTCCCCCGTCACGGCTTGCCCGATCCCGGCCTTGATCCGGTTGCTGACCTCGCCCCAGGCCGGGTCCCCGAACGGGTAGAAGCTCGCGTTGCTGAGCCCGACCGCGAACTGCTTGAGGTCCTCGTGCTTGGGGTCGGACGACATCTGGGCGAACGCGTCCTGGGTGACCGGCAGGAGGTTGTACTGCTCGTCGAACTTCAGCTGGTTGTCCTTGCCGTAGACGAACGCCAGGAACTTCTTGATCTCGTTCTTGTGCCCGTTCGCCTTCAGCGCCATCATCCAGTCCGCGACCCCGAGGCTCCCGGTCCGTCCGACGCCGTCCTTCTTCGGGATCGGCGCCGTGCCGAACTCGATCTTCCCGGCGGTCGCCATCCGCAGCAGGGTCGGGTGCCCGTTCAGCATCGCGACCTTCCCCGCGGCGAAGTCCTGGAACACCGGGGTGCGGTTCATCTTGCCCGGGTCCGGGTACGCAGCCCGGTGGCCACCAGGTTGCTCTTCAGCCAGCCGAAGGTGGCCTGGTTCTGGGCGCTGTCGATGGTGTAGTTGCCGACGTCGTCGGAGATGCTGCCGCCGCCGCTCAGCGTCCACAGCATCGACTCGGCCGGTGCCTCCTCCGGCCCCAGCGGCAGCCCGTACGGGGTCACCCCCGGCACCTTGGCCTTGATCTTCTCGGCGTCCTGCCGCAGCTCGTTCCAGGTGGCCGGCGGCTGGGTGATGCCGGCCTGCCGGAAGACCGCCTTGTTGTAGAAGAGCACCCGCGACGAGGAGACGAACGGGATCCCGTACTGCGTCCCGACCACCTGCCCGGCGTGCGCGAAGGTGTCCAGGAACCTGGCCTGGGTGTCCACCGAGAGCACGTCGGAGGCCGGGTACAGCCGGTCCGCCGCGACCTGGTCCGCGAAGCCGCCGGTCTGGAGCAGGTCCGGCGACTTGCCGGCCGCGATCATGTCCTCGACCTTCTTGCCGATCTCGGTCCAGCTGTCCACCTCGACGCTGACCCTGATCCCGGGGTTGGCCGCCTCGAAGTCCCTGGCGACCGCGTCCCAGTAGTGCTGGGAGCTGGTCTCGGGGCTCTCCCCGTAGTCAGCGGCGACCAGTCTGAGGGTGACCGGCCCGTCGTCCTGCCCGCCGCAGGCACTGACCGCGGTGAGGACCAGTGCTCCGGCCAGCGCACCGCCGAGCACACGGGTGGGAACGTGGACGCGCCTGTTCAACGCGGGTACCGCCTTCGGGGGGATGGAACGGGGGGTGAACGCAGCCGGAACGGGGGAATCCGGCAGGGGGACGCGCAACACTCCCAAACCCGTCGTCCACCGGTCCACACCACCGCCCGGCGCCGCCCCAGTAGTTATCGAAGTGCTCGGCGTCATTGCACAATGCGCAACAAAACCCCCACTCACCCCGGTCCGCGCCCGCCCCGCACCCCGGCGCAAAGCCGCGCACACCCCCGCAGCTGCGACAAAGCTCACCCAGTATGGACCAGACCAATCCGACAACTGGACTAGACCTCTTCTACCCGCCCAAGGGAAACTGTCCTCCGTGAAGCACGTCATCGCACTCGATGTAGGCGGCACCGGCATGAAGGCCGCGCTGCTCGCCCAGGACGGCTCCGTGCTGTTCGAGGCACGCCGACCGACCGGGCGGGAGCACGGCACGGACGCCGTCGTCGCCGCCATCCTCGACTTCGCCACCGACCTGGCGGACGAGGGCCGCAGCCGTTTCGGTGTCGCCCCGCTCGCGGCCGGTGTCGCCGTCCCGGGCACGATCGACGAGAAGAACGGCATCGCGGTCTTCTCCGCCAACCTCGGCTGGCGCGAGCTCCCGCTGCGCAAGCTCCTCGGCGAGCGCCTGGCCGGACCGGACGGCGGCGCGATGCCGGTGGCCCTCGGCCACGACGTGCGCTCCGGCGGCCTGGCCGAGGGCCGGCTCGGAGCCGGCCGCGGCGTCGACCGCTTCCTGTTCATCGCCCTCGGCACCGGCATCGCCGGCGCCATCGGCATCGACGGCCGGATCGAGGCCGGCGCGCACGGCTACGGCGGCGAGATCGGCCACGTCGTGGTCCGCCCGGGCGGACCGCAGTGCGGCTGCGGCGCCCGCGGCTGCCTGGAGACGCTGGCCTCGGCCTCCGCCGTCTCCCGCGCCTGGGCCGAGACCAGCGGCGACCCCGACGCCGACGCGGCATCCTGCGCCGCCGCGGTGGACGCCGGGGACGACCGCGCCCTCGCGGTCTGGCAGCGCGCCGTCGACGCCCTGGCGGACGGCATCGTGCTGGCCCAGAGCCTGCTCGACCCGTCCACCGTGATCGTCGGCGGCGGGCTGGCCGAGGCCGGCGACACGCTCTTCACTCCGCTGCGCGCGGCGGTCACCGGGCGACTGACCTTCCAGATGCCCCCGAAGGTCGTACCCGCCATGCTCAAAGACACCGCCGCGTCCCTGGGCGCGGGCCTGCTCGCCTGGGATCTGCTCTCCATGGAGGTGACCGCGTGACCACCGCGGACCGTGACCGTACTGCCCTGGCCGGTGCCCGGCTGGTCCTGCCCGGCGGCGTCGTCGAGGGCGACCGCCTCGCCGTCGAGGGCGAGCGCATCGCCGGCCTCGGCGGCGACTCCGAGCCCGGCGACCTCGACCTGACCGGGTACACCGTCGTCCCCGGCTTCGTCGACCTGCACGTCCACGGCGGCGGCGGTGCCTCGTACGCCTCCGGCATCGCCGAGGAGGCGCTGCTGGCCGCCCGCACCCACCTGGAGCACGGCACCACCACCACGGTGGCCTCCACCGTCACCGGCGAGATCGACGAGGTCGCCCGCCAGGCGCACGTCCTCTCCGAACTCGTCGAGGACGGCGTCCTGGCCGGCATCCACTTCGAGGGCCCGTTCATCTCGCACAACCGCTGCGGCGCCCACCGGCCCGACCTGCTGCGCGACCCCGACCCGGCGCTGGTGCGCAAGCTGGTCGACGCCGCCCGCGGCCACGCCCGGATGGTCACCCTGGCCCCCGAACTGCCCGGCGGCCTGGACTCGGTGCGGATGCTCGCCGACCTCGGGGTGATCGCCGCCGTCGGCCACACCGACTCCGACTACGCCACCACCCTGGAGGCGATCGAGGCCGGCGCCACCGTCGCCACCCACCTGTTCAACGCCATGCCCGGCATCGCCCACCGCGCCCCCGGCCCGATCGTGGCGCTGCTGGAGGACGAGCGGGTCACCGTCGAGCTGATCAACGACGGCGTGCACCTGCACCCCTCCGTCCTGGACCTCGCCTACGGCACCGCCGGCGCGAACCGGGTCGCCCTGATCACCGACGCGATGGGCGCGGCCGGCATGGGCGACGGCCTCTACCCGCTCGGCCCGCTCCAGGTCCAGGTCAAGGACGGCGTGGCCCGGCTGGTCGAGGGCGGTGCGATCGCCGGCTCGACCCTCACCCTGGACGTGGCGTTCAAGCGCTCGGTCACCGTCAACGGGCTGAGCCTGAACCAGGCCGTCGAGTCGCTGTCCGCCACCCCGGCCCGGCTGCTCGGCCTGGGCGACTCGATCGGCTCGCTGGAGACCGGCAAGCTCGCCGACCTCGTCGTGGTCGACTCGGAGGGCTACGACCTGGTCGCGGTGATGCGCCGCGGCCGGTGGATCGTCGGCGGCGAGAGGTTCTCCACCGTCGAGCCCGCCTGAGCGACGCCGACGGCCGCCCTCCCCCACGCGGGGACGGGCGGCCGTGGTGTGTCCGGAGGAGGGGCGGGCTCAGCCGCCCGGCTCGATGGTGATCTGGTCGACCAGGACCGCGCCGGAGGGCACCGTGAGGGTCACCGTGTTCGGCCCGGCCTGGAACTGCGGCAGTATCCAGGTGCTGTACCAGGCGGAGGTCTGGTCCTTGGGCTGCGGCCCGTAGATCCTGTACGTCACCCCGCTCGGCCAGTCCTTGCCGTTCACCGCGGCCGAGCCCTTGAACTCCGCGCCCGAGTAGTTGTAGTGCACCGTCAGCTTGTACGACCCGGCGGTGGCGATCTCGCCGGTCCAGGTCACCGAGCCGCCCGGCTGGAGCGTCAGGTAGCTGCCGTCGGCCGACTTGGCGCCCTTGACGGTGTTGCCGGAGGGCGCGTTCTGCCCCTGGAGCTGGCCCGCGTCCACGGTCGTCGGTCCGGAGACCGGGGTGGCGCTCGCCGAGGGGGAGCCGCTGGCGGTCGTGGCGGTCGGCCCCGGGGTGGTGGGGGCCGGCGGGGCGGTGGTGGCGGTGCCGCCCTTGCCGGTCTTGTTGTCGTCCGGGTCCCCGGTGGAGAGGGCTATGCCCGCCCCGATCGCTATCGCCGCGACCACGGCCACCGCGCCGATCACCGCGCCCTTGCTCCGGCCGCTGCTGCGCGGCTCCTCCCCCGGCTGCGGCCGGGAGTGCTCGGCGTAGCGGGTCTGCTGGGTGGGCGCCGCACCGTACTCGGGCTGCTGCGGCGGGCCGGGCTGGCCGTACGGGGCCTGCGGCTGGCCGCCCGGGTACTGCGGCGGCATGCCCTGCTGGCCGTACGGCTGCTGCTGTTGCTGCTGTTGTGCCCGCGGCGGGTAGCCGTACTGGGCGCGCCCGACCTCCATCGGGCGGCTGTACGGCGTGCGCGGGACCCCCTGCTGCGGCTCGGCCGGCTGCCCGGTGGAACCGTCGGCCGGGCGGTAGAGGTAGCCGAACGGGTCGTCGTCCTGCGGGGCACCGCCCCCCTGGCCCTCGGGCACTCCGTTGCTGCCGGCGGTCGTCACGGTGGTCTGCTCCCCCATCCGGTGCGCCGCCTGCTGCGGGCGGCGCAGATCATGGACGCTGTCGTACCGGGAACCCTACCTGCCGTATGTGACGGCGGGAAAAGAACCCTTGACAACTCACGGGTAACCGGGACCGACCAGGGCCGGCCCGGGCCCGCGGGGGCCGTCCGCCGGCTCAGCCCGCGCGCCGGTGCGAGCGCTCGCCGCGCGCCCCGCGCACCGCCCCGCCCCGGGCCCGCTTCTCGTCGTACATCCGCTCGTCCGCGGTCTGCAGCACCTCCTCGATGCTCATCCCGCAGCCGGCCCAGCCGACGCCGAGGCTCACCCCCACCCGCATCGCCCGTCCGTCGATCCGCATCGGCGGGATGATCGCGCCCCGCAGCCGGTGGGCGAGGTCCTTGGCCTCCTCGCGGCCGATCCCGTCCGCCAGCACCACGAACTCGTCGCCGCCGAGCCGGGCCACCGTGTCGCCGTCCCGGACGGCCTGGCTCAGCCGCCGGGCGACCTCGACCAGCACCGCGTCGCCCGCGTTGTGGCCGAACCGGTCGTTGATCGACTTGAAGCCGTCCAGGTCACAGAAGAGCACCGCGAGCCCCTTGTCCACCGCCGCCGCCGCGCCCGAGCGGAACGGAGCCGACCAGGCCTCGCCGCCCGGCCCGTACTCGGCCGGGACCACCGCGTGCACGTGCTCCCCGAAGCCCGGGCCGAGCCCGCTCGGCAGCCCCTCGGGCAGGCCGTAGCCGTGCGCCGGCCCGGCGTACCGGTCCGCGCCCTCCAGCCCGTCGTGCGCCGCGTGCGCGCTGTAGGAGTCGGCCGGGTAGCCGTACGGCTGCGGGTAGGCCACCTCGACCTGCCCGCCGGTGGCGCCGACCGGCTGCGGCTGGGCGCAGAGCCGGCGGGCCAGCCGGGCCTTGAGCTCGGCGCCGTTCGGCAGCCCGGTCAGGGCGTCGTGGCTGGCCCGGTGGGCGAGCTGGAACTCGTGCCGCTTGCGGTCCTCGATGTCCTCGACGTGGGTGAGCAGGAAGCTCGGCCCCTCGGCCGCGTCCGCGACGATCGAGTTGCGCAGGCAGACCCACTGGTAGCCGCCGTCCCGCCGGGACAGCCGCAGCTCCGCGCGGCCGCTCTCGGCGCTGGTGCGCTCCAACAGCGCCCGGTCCTCGGGGTGCACGAGGTCGGCGAAGCTCTGCTGGCGCAGCACCGCCCGGGGTCGGCCGAGCAGTCGGCAGAGCGCGTCGTTCACCCTGGTCAGCTGGCCGCGCCCGACGCCGTGCAGCTCGGTGATCGCCATCCCGCTGGGCGCGTACTCGAAGGCCTGGCGGAAGCTCTCCTCGCTGGCCCGCAGCGCCTGCTGCTCCTTCTCCAGGCGGGCCAGCGCGCGCTGCATCTCGGCCCGCAGCCGGGCGTTGCCGATCGCGATGGAGGCCTGCAGCGAGAACATCTCCAGCGCCTCGCGGGTCCAGGCGCCGGGCCGCTTGCCGCTGCGCGGGCGGTCCACCGAGAGGACGCCGAGGAGGTCGCCGCCGGCGCTGTACATCGGGGCGAGCAGCCCGTCGGCGGGGTGCCAGTCGTTGGCGTACACCGGCAGCGGGCCGTCCCCGATCCAGCGCGGGATGTCGCTGGCGACGGCCCAGCCGCGGTCGTACGGCAGGAAGCGCAGGGTGCCCCAGTGGTCGCTGACGCCGAGCAGCCGGTCCCAGGACTCCCGGGAGCCGACCTGGCCGAGCAGGACGGAGGGGCCGCCCATCGGGCTCTCCTCCAGCTCCCAGACGGCCGCCACCACGAGGTCGCCGTCGGGCCGGACGAGGCTGACCGCGGCGGCGTCGAAGCCGAGCCCGTGCACCGCGCCCTCGACCACGGCCTGGAGCGTGCCAGCGAGGCTGCGGGCAGCGTTGAGGTCCGCCACGACCCGGTGCAAGGTGCGGAGGGTCGCGAGACGGACGTACGGCTCCGACTCGGCTTCCATGCGGGGGCTCCCCGGCTGCTTCGGATAGTTCTTGATTGGTTATCGTCCGATTGCCAGAAGAACTGAATCACAGGGAGCACAGCGCTCGGCACGCTCGGTCAGCAATAGGCCATCACTTGTGACTTAAATCACACGAGACTAATGCGCCCTTAATCAGTTCATCTGTCCCGTAGTGGGACATACAGCGCCATCGGAACTTTTCTGGTGGTCGACCGCATTGGCCGCCGACTGAAGCCGACTGCACCCGCCAGTCCGGTCGCTTCACTCCTGAGGGTGAGTTCGGCCACCGGGCGTAACCCTTCGGCCGGACCGCCGGTCCTACGACCAAGGCCCGATGCCGTTCCTCCCGGGTGACGACTACCGTGCGGTACGTGTACCCGTCGCCGCAGCCCGAAGCTGCCCCCCACGCCACGCCCGACGAGTTCCGGGCTGCCCTCTCCCAGCTCGCCGCCGGCGTGAGCCTGGTGACCGTCCACGACCCGGAGGACGGCGAGGACGTCGGCATGACCGCCACGTCCTTCCTCTCGGTGTCGCTGGAGCCGCCGCTGGTGCTGATCTCGGTCCGCGAGGACTCCCGGATGGACGAGGTGCTCTCCCGGGTGGACACCTGGGCGGTCTCGGTGCTGACCGAGGGACAGAAGACGCTCGGCTCCCGGTTCGCCATGAAGGGCCGGCTCAGCGACCGGCTGCTGTTCGCGGACACCCCGCACCACCGCGGCCCGCGCACCGGCGCCCCGCTGGTCGACGGCGCGCTGGCCACCGTCGAGTGCCGCACCGAGCAGCGGATACCCGCCGGCGACCACACCCTGCTGCTCGGCCGCGTCCTGGAGGCCACGGTGCCCGACCCCGGCGGCCGCCCGCTGCTCTACTTCCGCGGCGGTTACCGCACCCTCGGCTGAGGCCGCGCCGGCTACTCGCCGCCCCGCGGCGCCCGGCGGCCCCGCTTCAGCTCGGAGCGGTGCTTCTTGTTCTCCAGCCGCCGCTGGACCATCCCCCGGCTCGGCCTGGTCGCCCGCCGGGCCTTCGGCGGCGGCGCGCACGCCTCGGTCAGCAGCGCCGACAGTCGGGCCGCGGCCGCCTCCCGGTTGCGCCACTGCGAGCGGAACTCCGAGGCCTGGACCACCAGTACCCGGCCGTCCACCAGCCGGCCGGCCAGCCGCTCCAGCGCCCGCTCGCGCCACACCTCGGGCAGCGCCCTGGTCGAGGCCAGGTCGAAGCGCAACTCGGCCTTGGAGTCGGAGGTGTTGACGTGCTGGCCGCCGGGGCCGGAGGAACGCGAGAAGCGCCAGACGAGCTCGGCGTCGGGGACGACCACCGACCCCCGTACGCGGATGGGCTCGGACATGCGCCCATCATCCCGCGCCCGGCCCGTCCGGTCACCCGGATATCGGTACGCCCCCCGCTTCCGCACCCGGTTACCCCCGGGCGCCCCGAGCCCCGACAATGGCGTACGTGATCGAGCTCGGCTACTCCCTCTCCAACCGCTTCCCCGACCCCCCGCAGACGGACTACCGCACCGCGTCCGTGCACGCCCTGCGGTACGACCTGTTCTGCGGCGACGTCTACCTGGACGGCGAGGGCTCGGAACTGTCCACCGCCTGGGGCTGGGTGCCCGTGCTCGACTTCGCCTGGGCGCTGTGCGACGTCGCCGAACTCCTGGACCGCGACCCGGACGGCGTCCGGGCCGCCCGGGTGCAGACCGCCGACCTCGACTTCACCCAGAACACCGAGCTGCTGCGCTTCGCCCGCCGCTTCAACTGGGTCGAGGTCACCGCCACCTGGCTGCCGGACGAGCCGCCGGTGGTGGTCCGCCACGGCGAGCTGCGGCGCGAGGCCCGGGACTTCCTCCAGGACACCCTGGCCGACCTCTTCGACATGCACCCCGACCTGGCCGACAACCCGAACATCTGGACGCTGCAGGGCCGGTTCCGGCGCATCTGACACGTCCTTTGCCCGGTCTTTGCCCTCCGTTGGGCGCCCACGAAGAATTCACGGCCCCTGCGGAACCAAGCCACCGCGGTATTGCGTTGTCCCGGGAAATAGCGAACGAAGCGAACGAAGGGACTGCAATCGTCATGCCAGTGAGCCTCTCCAAGGGTGGCAACGTCTCGCTGACCAAGGAGGCCCCCGGCCTGTCCGCGGTCACCGTCGGCCTGGGTTGGGACGTCCGCACCACGACCGGCGCCGAGTTCGACCTCGACGCCAGCGCGATCGTCCTGAACGCGGACGGCAAGGTGCTGTCCAACGGCCACTTCGTCTTCTTCAACAACACCAGCACGCCGGACAACACCGTCGTGCACACCGGTGACAACCGCACCGGCGAGGGCGCGGGCGACGACGAGTCGATCAACATCAACCTGGCCGGCCTGCCGGTCGAGGCCGCCAAGATCACCTTCCCGGTCACCATCTACGACGGCACCGCCCGCGGCCAGAACTTCGGCCAGGTCCGCAACGCCTACATCCGCGTGGTGAACGCGGCCGGCGGCGCCGAGATCGCCCGCTACGACCTCTCCGAGGACGCCGCCACCGAGACCGCGATGATCTTCGGCGAGCTCTACCGCAACAACGGGGAGTGGAAGTTCCGCGCCGTCGGCCAGGGCTACGCCTCCGGCCTGGCCGGCATCGCCCAGGACTTCGGCGTCCAGCTCTGACGCACCCGCGGACAACGCCGCGGCGCGGGAAGTCGGTCCGTCCGACTCCCCGCGCCGCGGTTTCTCCGTTTCCGGGGCCCGGCGGGCCTCAGCGCGAGGCGCGCAGCTCCGGCAGCTGGATCAGCTCGGTCTCGTCCTCCGGCGTCAGGTCCACCACGGTCGGCCCGCCCTGCTCCGGCCGCTCGGCCGACTCCGCCGCCCGGGCCTCGGCCACGGCCTTCTCGGCCACCGCCTCGTCGCCCACCACGTCCGCCAGGTCGGCGCGCTCCCCCAGTTCGGCGACGCTGCCCACCGCCGGTGCCGGGGCCGCCGGG
>NZ_LFVW01000409.1:0-10523 GCF_001182915.1 Kitasatospora sp. MY 5-36 | reverse complement strand
CCTCGGCGGCGGCGGCCTCGACCGCGCCCGCCTCAGGCTCGGGCACCCGCCGGAACGCCATGGTCGGGTTGTGCCCGCCCTGAGCGGGGCCCGCGGCAGCGGACTCGGCCGCCCCCGGCCCGGCGGGCTGCTCCCCCTGCGGCCCGGTGGGCCCAACCTCGCGCTCGGTGCTCACGGACGACCTCCATAGCTGGCAGAACCAAGGACCATAGTTTTTCGCACTGTCGATTCGTTTGCCGTAAGGACCCCTCTGAAGAACTCATAAGAATCCTTAGCCGGCACCGACACCGGCACTGGCGTCAGCACCCGCAGCGGCACCGACACCGGCTCCGGCACCCGTACCGACGGCCGGGGCTCCCCTCCCCGTCGGGCGTCCGCGATGCGGACCGCCCCGCCCTCGGCCTTGGGCGTCGGCACCCGCGCCGGTTAGCCTGGCGCTCCAAACTGACACGCGGGAGCTTGGACCCACCAGGCTGAGAGTGCGCATGTCGACCGTACGCCACACGAGTGACGGACGTTCGAGGGGGCGCTGACCGCCGGAACCTGTCCGGGTAATGCCGGCGTAGGGAGTATCGGCCATGCCGCCTGCTTCGCCATCCTCTTCTTCGGGTACGAACGCCTCCGACTCCGGCGCGAACGCCCCCGCGCCGGGCGCGACCGCCCTCCTGGAACGCGCCGAGCACGTCGAAGCGCCCCTGGTCCTGGACACCGAACCGCCGCGCACGCTGCGCTTCCGGGACCACTTCGCGCTCTGGATGAACCTGGGCGTCAGCCTGATCGGCTTCTCCACCGCCGCCACCGTGCTCGGCGCCCCCGGCAGCGAGCTGTCGCTGGCCGCCGCGGTGACCGCGATCACGATCGGTACGGCGGTCGGCACCGCGATGCTCGCCGTGGCCGCGCTGATCGGCGCCCGCACCGGCGCCCCCGCGATGGCGAACCTGCGCGGGCTGTTCGGCATCCGGTTGTCGTACCTGCCGACGGTGCTGAACATCGTGCAGTGCATCGGCTGGGGCGTCTTCGAGCTGCTGACCATCTCGGCGGGCGCGCAGACCGTCGCGCACACCACCGGCTACCGCTGGCTGTTCGTCCTGCTCGCGGGCGCGCTGACCACCGCGCTGACCATCTGGCCGCTGGGCTCGATCGCGGTGCTGCGCCGCTTCGTGGCCGGGGCGGTCGCGGTGGCGATGGTGTACTTCACCGTCCAGTTGGGCCGCCAGGGCGTGCCGGACCCGGGCGCGGGCAACTGGCACGGCTTCCTCGGCGCCACCGACGCGATGATCGCGGTGTCGGTCTCCTTCGTCCCGCTGGCCGCCGACTACACCCGGCACTCGCGCACCCCGCGCTCGGCGTTCTGGGGCAGCTTCTCCGGCTACACGGTCGCCCAGGTCTGGTGCTACGTGCTCGGCCTGATGGCGCTGCTGCAGTCGGACGGCGACCCGAACCGGATCTTCGACTCCTTCCTCGGGGTCTGGGCCGGCTGGCTGTTCCTGCTGGTGCTGGTGCTGCGCGAGACCGACCAGTCCTTCGCCAACGTGTACTCGACCGCGATGTCGGTGCAGAACCTGCTGCCGAAGGTGGACCGCCGGGTGCTCTCCGGCGCGATCGGCGTGCTGATCACCGTGCTGGCGCTGCAGATCGACGAGTTCACCGACACCTACTACGGCTTCCTCGGCCTGATCGGCTCGGTGTTCGTACCGCTGCTGGCGGTGCTCGTGGTGGACTACTTCCTCGGCGCCGGCCGGCGCGGCTGGAACCTCTCCGCCGACGCGCCGTCCCGCTGGCTGATGCTGCTGCCGTGGGCCCTGGGCTTCGCGGTCTACCAGTTCATCGCGCCGACCAAGGTCGCGGGCTGGTGGACGGACTTCTGGACCTCCGCCCAGGAGGCGCTGCACTTCACCCCGCAGGAGTGGACCTCGGCCTCGCTGTTCGCCTTCCTGGTGCCGGCCCTGGCCACCTGGGCGCTCACCCCGCTCGGCCGCCGCGCCGTCCGGGGCTGACGGAGCGGAGGGAGCGGGGCCCGAGCGGGCCCCGCAGGTGCGCAGACGGCCCCACAGGTTGGGGCCGTCTTTGTCCGCGCTTCACCTCCGCCGCCTATCGTTGGGCCTGTGACCAGCCCAGACCTGTCCTCGGCGGCGGCGCGCACCGTGCCGCCCGTCCAGGTGATCGCCCACCGCGGTTCCTCCCACGCCCTGCCCGAGCACACCCTCGCGGCCTACCGGCGCGCGCTCGACGAGGGCGCGGACGCGCTGGAGTGCGACGTCCGGGTCACCGCCGACGGCGCGCTGGTCTGCGTGCACGACCGCCGGATCGGCCGGGTCTCCAACGGCCGGGGCACCGTTTCGGCCATGACCCTCGCCGAGCTGGAGGCGTACGACTTCGGCGCCTGGAAGACCGGCCGCCCCAGCACCGACCCGGAGCTGCGCGGCGTGCTGCGGCTGGAGCGGCTGCTGGAGCTGGTGGTGGAGTGCGGCCGCCCGGTGGACCTGGCGATCGAGACCAAGCACCCGGTGCGCTTCCGCGGCCGGGTGGAGGCCGAGCTGCTGCGGACCCTGGAGCGGTTCAAGATCGGCGCGACCCGGGAGGGCGACCGCCCGTCGGCCCGGATCATGAGCTTCTCCTCGGTCGCGCTGAACCGGGTGGCCGCCGCCGCGCCGCGGTACCGGCGGGTCTTCCTGTTCGAGCGGACCCTGCCGCTGCTCGGCCGGCTGCGCGAGGGCTCGCCGCTGCCGGGCGGGGCGCGGATCGCCGGCCCGGGCATCGAGCTGGTGCGGGCCCGCCCGCAGCTGGTGACCCGGCTGCGCGAGCTCGGCCACGAGGTGCACGTGTGGACGGTGGACGAGCCGGCCGACGTCGAGCTCTGCCTGGAGCTCGGGGTGTCCGCGATCATCACCAACCGGCCCGCGGAGGTACTGGCGCAGCTCGGCCGGTGATCCACCGGTGGTCCGTCGGCGCACCGAAGGCCGTACTCTTCCGAACCCCTCCGATCCGATCACTCTGGTCGGCAGTCAAACCTTCCTCGCGCGAAATTGCCGGAATTCTTGCATCCGGGCGACGGAGGGTGAGCGCGGAATGACCTGATGTCGACCGTCGGTCGCCGCACTCGAAATGGGCTCGCGGGATCGTCCGGTGCTCGTTTCCGACGCATTACCAAGGGGCATCTCTCCCTCGGCATACGCTGAAGGAGGTCCGGGGGTGGCGTTGATGGTGGCGCGTGAAGTGCCGACTTCATCGACCATGGCAGTGCCGCACGGCCCAGCGAGTGTCGGGGTCGCACGGCGCCGACTGCGTCGAGATCTGGGTGACCGGCAGGTACCCGAACCGGTCATCGATGATGCTGTTCTGATCCTTTCCGAGCTGTTGAGCAACGCCTGTCGGTACGCCCGTCCGCTCGGCCCGCTGCCGGTCCTGGGCCGCAGCGCCCGGGCCGAGGTGCTCGGGCAGGTGCTGGTCGGCGTCCCCTCCGGAGCGAACGCCGCGCAGGGCGCCCGGGAGCCCGCCGAGGGTCCGGCCGAGCCGGCCGGCGGGGTGCTGGTCCGCTGGCAGATGCACGCCGACGGGGTGCTCACCCTGGAGGTCACGGACGGCGGGGCGGCCACCCGGCCGCTGCCCGCGAGTCCCTCGCTGACCTCGCGCGGCGGCCGCGGCCTGAGCATCGTCGACCAGCTGGCCAGCGACTGGGGCGTGCGCGACGCCCCCGGCGAGGTCACGGTCTGGGCGGCGCTGCCCGCCCGGGCCCGGCACGCCCGGCGCACCGGGGGCGATGCCCGTAGCGCGTGAGCCGGGCTCGGGGAATGTGTCGTTAGGCTTCCCGGGACACAGGACCACCGTTCCCGGGAGAGCCGCAGCATGGGCAAGAAGGCCGCCAAGAAGGCGCCGCAGCGCCAGTCCACCACCGCCGTCACGGGCGAGATCCCCGTGGTCGGGGCCCGCGAGGACTGCCCCTGCGGCTCGGGCCGCCGGTACAAGGCCTGTCACGGCCGGGAGGCCTCGCACGCGGTGCAGGAGCTGGTGCACCGCCCGTTCGAGGGCCTGCCGGGCGAGGCCGACTGGGTGGCGCTGCGCGAGCTGGTGCCCGCCGCCACGGTTCCGCTGACGCTGGCCGCCGGCGTGGCCGACGGCGCGACCGGTGACGTCCCGTCGGTGACCCTGGCCACCGTGCTGCCGCTGGCCTGGCCGGCCCTGCGCCGCCAGGACGGCTCGATCCTGCTCGGCCTGCAGACCCAGTCCGCCTCCGGCGACCTCAGCCGCGACCTCGCGGACGCCCTGGAGCTGGCCCTGGCCACCGAGCCGGGCAGCCCGGTGCCGGCCCGCCGGACCGTCCCGGGCGGGCGCCGCCTGCAGGACCTGCTGGACACCACCGCCGCGTTCACGCCCGCCGTGCACACCGGCTTCGAGTTCTGGCTGGAGGACGCCGAGGCCGCCACCGGCGAGGTCGCCGCCTCCCTGGAGCGCGCCAACGCCTCGGCCATCCCGACCGAGAAGCTCGCGAGCGTGGACTCCGCGTACTGGTGCGGCACCCCGGACAAGAACCACCTGCGCTGGGTGATGACCGTGCCCGAGGAGAAGCTGCTGGACGCGCTGGCCCGGCTGAACACGGCCGGCGAGGCCTCGCTCGGCCCGGACACCCGCCTGGTCGGCTCCTTCCGCGCGCACGGCCTGACCGTCCCGGTGTGGGACCTCCCGCTCGCGATGACCGCCGCCGACTGCGAGAAGCCGGCCGCCGAGTTCGCCGAGCGGCTCGCCGCGGTGCTCGCCGACGCGGCCCCGCTGACCGCCGAGGAGCGGCGCACCCGCGCGAACCTGGTGAACCGTCAGGTCACCTTGAACTAAAGGGCGCAGGATCCGCGTGATACGCGTCACATTGTCGCGGTGAACGCGCAATTTCCGGGCGTGGAGGGCGTCTTGGAAATTGGCGCGGGCGCGGATCCTTGTTACTGTCTAAAGAGTCCGGCCGCTGGTGCATCCCCCGTCGCCAGCGGCCGGATCTTTTCTTTTTCCGGAGTGCCCCGCTCGGAGCCCCCGGACGGGCCCGGGCCGAGACCCGGGAGAAGCCCGGATCCGGGCCCGGCGGACGGTGTCGACAGCCCGTCCCGCTCCGGTGGGCCTCAGTAGGCCGAACGCCCGCTGTCCAGCCGGACCGTCGCCTCCACCAACTCCCCCAGCAGCGGCCCGACCTGCGGCAGCCAGACCCCGCCGCCGACGCCCGGTCGCGGCGCGAGCACCCAGCGCACCCTCCCCCAGCCTCCGGCCGAGGGGACCCCGACGGCCGCGCCGCCGGGCGGCAGCGGCAGGAAGCCGCCCGCCCCGTGGTAGCGCAACGAGCCCGGCACCCAAGGGAGTTGGGCGAGCATCTCGCCGAGCACGTCCAGCGAGTACGGGGCCACCAGCAGCGCGTAGCGGCCCGGCATCGCCAGCACCGGGCCGAGCGGCAGCCGCAGCGCGCCCAGGTAGACCAGCGCCCGGGCGCCGGCCGCCGCGGGCAGGCTGACCGCCGAGACCGTGGAGCCGGTGGCGGCCAGCACCGGCGCGTCCGGGCTCTGCCGCTCCCACCACCAGCGCACCATCCGGGCGTCCGTGGTGGCGGCCAGCAGCGAGGGGTCGTGCGGGTGCGCGCCGGGGACGGTGCAGTCCAGGTCGCCGCAGGAGCAGCGGCCGTCGCGCAGCACGGCGCCCGGCACCACGGGCCAACGGTGGTCGACGGCGGCCGTCAGGGCCGCGGCCAGCCGGGCGGAACGATCCTCCGACCGGTCTTTCGGGTTCTCACGCATGGCGCTCGTTCCTTTCCCTGACCACTCGGTTCGCTCCGCTCCGCCGGCGTCCGTCGGGATCCTCCGCGCGGACCCGCCGCGGCACGGACCCGGGCGGCGCGGCGCGGGGTGGGCGGCAGGGCGGACGGCGCGGCACGACGTGGAGCAGGTGTGGAGTACGACGTGAAAGGGCCGCGCAGGGCACAGCCCTTGGAACGAGAATCCCGTACGCGACCGGATGGACGCCGCCCGGGCGCGCTTGGTTCCACCGTACGAGTGAGAGAGTTCCGGCCGACCCGGCTCACGGGCGGCACGGACATACGATCCGGACGGCCGCCCGGGCCGTCCTCCCGGTTCTGCCCGCTCGCGGCCCGCTCCATGCCTCCGGGCCGAGTGGCGCGCGCACCGACCCCGCGCGCCCCCCGACCGGGTCGCGATCGATGTGGAACGGGCCACCGCGTCGTCCTGGATCTGGACATGCCCCGAATGGCCTGTGTAGAAGTGGTGGCATTGCTGTCGATCAATGACGAGTAGTAGCGAATCGAGGCGAAACACGCCCTTTGGCCGTGCTCGCTCCACATTGGCCGTACCTGGGGGTTTCGCATGGCACGTAGCACCGCGTCAGGAGTGACGGCATGAACGAGTCCCACCCGTCGACGGCCCTCCCGACGACGACCGCCGAGCCTGGCGAACCCGGCTGCGCGGGCGGGCTCACCGTCCTCGACCTGCCGGACCTCCCCGGCCCCGTCAACGCCCCGGACGGCACGGCGGACGCCCGCACGGCGCCCTCCGCCGCGCTGCAGGACCGTTTGGCCGGACGCCTGTCCGATATCACCAGCCTGCACGAGCACACCGAACGGCTCGCCCGCGCCCGCGGCCTGGCCGCCACCCTGGACACCGTCCTCGCCTCCGGCGCCGCCCTGCTCGGCGCCCGGCGCGGCATGCTGGTCACCCGGCGGCCCGGCGGCGGACCCGGACAGCCGGTCGGCCACGGCCTCGACCGCGCCAGCCTCGGCGCCCTGGAGACCGTCCCGACCGAGCAGAGCCTGCTGGCCCGGCTGCTGCGCGAACGGGACCGGCCCGCCCAGCTGCACTCCCACGACCTCGCCGAGGACCCGGCCACCGGCGCCCGGCTGCGCGAACTCGCCGTCCACCTCGGCCTCGGCGGCGCCTACGGCCTGCCGCTCGCCACCGAGGAGGACGGCCCGCTCGCCGCCGCCCTCTGGTTCTACGACGAGCCCGCCGAACCGACCGACTGCCAGCGCGAACTGGCCCGCCACTACTGCGAGATCGCCGCCCCGCTGCTCGCCAAGCAGCTGGAGGCGGACCGGATCTCGCGCACCACCGAGGCGCTGCGCCGCGGCCTGCTGCCGGACCGGCTCCCCCGGGCCGCCGGGCTGCGGCTGGCCGCCCGGCTCGTCCCCGCCGGGCTGGAGCGCTCCACCGGCAGCGACTGGTACGACGCGATCCCGCTGCCCGACGGCACCATCGGCCTCACCGTCGGCTCCGTCTCCGGCGACGGCCCCGGCGCGGGCCCCGGCTCCGCCCCCGGCGCGGCCGCCGCGATGGGCCGGGTCCGGGCCGCGCTGCGGGCGTACGCGGTGCTGGAGGGCGAGGACCCGGTCTCCGTCCTGGGGGACCTGGAGCTGCTGCTCAAGACCACCGAGCCGACCCGCACCGCCACCGCCGTCTACGCCTGGATCGAGCCCGAGGAGCGCCGGATCACCCTGGCCGGCGCCGGGCACTGCCCGCCCGTCCTGGTCGGCCGGCACGGCGCCGAGTTCGTGGAGACCTCGCTCTCCGCCCCGCTCGGCATGCTGGCCTGCTGGGAGGCCCCCGGGGTGGAGTTCGTCGCCGAGCGCGGCGACACCCTGCTGCTCTACACCGAGGGCCTGGCCCGCCGCTGCGGCCCGACCCTGCACACCGGGCAGGCCAACCTGCGCCGGGCCGCCGCCGACGCCCCGCGCGACGTGCGGATCGACCCGGACCGGCTCTGCGCCCACCTGCTGGCCGTCTGCCCGGACCCGGACGCCGGGGGCACGGCCACCGACGACCTGATGCTGCTGGCGGCCCGCTTCGAGTGACGGTTCGGGCCCGGAACGAACGGGCGGCCGGGCGTCCGTACCATGGACGGACGCACGGCCGCCCGCGCGTGTCGCGATCCGACACCTCCCCCAGGGGCGGCGGTACCCCCCCCCAAGGAGGCGTTGCACGTGACCGAGGACCGTACCCCCGCGGTGGCCGAGAACCCCGAGGCCGAGGGCGGCGAGGAGCCTGAGCAGCACAAGGGCCGCAAGAACGGTCTCTACGGCGACATCTCCGACGAGCTGGCCGCCTCGATGAAGTCCGGCTGGGCCGACACCGAGCTGCACGGCCTCGCCCCCGTCGCCCAGGCCCCGTACGCGGCCGAGCGCCGCGCCGCGCTGTCCGCCGCCTACCCCGGCGAGCGCCTGGTCGTCCCGGCCGGCAACCTGCGGGTCCGCTCCAACGACACCGACTACGCGTTCCGCGCCGCCAGCGAGTACGTCCACCTCACCGGCGACCAGACCGAGGACGCGGTGCTGGTCGGCGAGCCGACCGGCGCGACCGGCCACGACTTCGTGCTCTACCTGCTGCCCCGCTCGAACCGCGAGAACGGCGAGTTCTGGCTGGACGGCTACGGCGAGCTGTGGGTCGGCCGCCGGCACAGCCTGGCCGAGCAGGAGCAGCTGCTCGGGCTGCCCGCCCGCGACGTGCGCAAGGCCGCCGAGGAGCTGGCCGCGAAGGCCGCCGACTCCGCCGTGCCGACCCGCATCGTCCGCGGCTACGACGCCGGCCTGGAGGCCGCGCTCGCCGATGCCCTGGACGCCGACAAGGACGCCGGGCTCAAGGAGTTCCTGAGCGGCCTGCGGCTGGTCAAGGACGCGTGGGAGATCGGCGAGCTGCGCGCCGCCTGCGACGCCACCGTCAAGGGCTTCACCGACGTGGTCCGCGAGCTGGACCAGGCCGTCGCCACCTCGGAGCGCTGGATCGAGGGCACCTTCTGGCGCCGCGCCCGGGTCGAGGGCAACGACGTCGGCTACGGCACCATCGCCGCGGCCGGCCCGCACGCCACCACCCTGCACTGGGTGCGCAACGACGGCGACGTGCGCCCGGGCGAGCTGCTGCTGCTGGACGCGGGCGTGGAGACCAGCACCCTCTACACCGCGGACGTCACCCGCAGCCTGCCGATCAACGGCAGCTTCACCGAGGTCCAGCGCCGGATCTACGACGCGGTGTACGACGCCCAGGAGGCCGGCATCGCCGCGGTGAAGCCCGGCGCCCGGTTCCGCGACTTCCACGAGGCCTCGCAGCGCGTGCTCGCCGAGCGGCTGCTCGCCTGGGGCCTGCTGGACGCCTCGGTGTACGACGTCGAGAAGGTCCTGGAGCTGGGCCTCCAGCGCCGCTGGACCCTGCACGGCACCGGCCACATGCTCGGCCTGGACGTCCACGACTGCGCCCACTCGCGCCGCGAGGAGCACGTCGACGCGCTGCTGGTCCCCGGCATGGTGCTGACCGTCGAGCCCGGCCTGTACTTCCAGCAGGACGACCTGACCGTGCCGGAGGAGTACCGCGGCATCGGCGTCCGGATCGAGGACGACATCCTGGTCACCGCCGACGGCAACGAGAACCTCTCGGCCGGCCTGCCCCGCAGCGCCGAGGACGTCGAGGCCTGGATGGCCTCGCTCGCCTGAGCCTGCGCACGACGGCCGTGACGCGGCCACGGTGAAGGGCCCGGCCTCCCGAGCAGTGGGAGGCCGGGCCCTTCGGCTCCGGTGCGGGCGTCCGCTACCGGCGGCCCTGGGGGTCGAAGACGGGCCGGCGGGCGGCCTGGTGACCGTTCGCCTGGGCGCCCACCTGGACCTCCACGTCGTACTGCGGGGCCTTCTTCATCGTGATCCGGAAGGAGTACTCGGCCGAGTCGCCCCTCCGGTTGACCTCCAGCCCGGTCGGGGCGACCGCGGTCAGACCGTCGCAGGCCTCGCGCAGCTCGACCGGCTTCCACGCGCCGCCGGCCATGACCTCCAGCGTGACGTCGTCCGGGGTCAGCCACGAGGCGCTCGACACGGCCACCACGGGGTGCAGGTCCGCGGTGCCCTGCGGCGCGTCGACCACGAAGCCGAAGTCGGCGGGAGTCGTCCCGACCTTGGGGCTCGACGTGGTCACGCCGCTCACCACCGGGCTCTTGTGGTCGACGACCGTGGCGTTCAGCTCGGCCTTCGCGATGCCCTGGTAGTCCGTGGAGTTCGGCACGGGGGCGTCCGCCTCGATCGTGATCCGCCCCGGCCGGTTGGCCGTGGACAGCCGCATCCGGTACTCGATGGTCCGGCTCTCACCGGCGGCCAGCGTGAAGGCCCCGTCCTTCCGGTTGATCACGTAGTCCATCCCGGTGCCCTGGCTGAGCTCCAGCTTCTTCCAGCCCGAGGCGACCTTGCGCTCCAGGGTGCCGTCCGCCGTCGCGATGATCCGGCTGCAGGGCGCGCCTTCGTACTGCTGGGTGGCCACCACCGGGGCGACGCTGCGGGTGCCGGTGGCGTCGTTGTTCTTCCAGGTCACGGAGAAGGACACCAGGCCGTTGAGCTCGATCTGCCCGCCCTCGTTCAGGCCGCCGAAGGTGATGCCGATCCCGCTTCCGCCGGACTCGGCGGGGCCGGCCTTCGGCGCGGCGGGCTTGACGGCGGGCTTGGCCGGCGCCTTCGCGACGGGCCTGGCCTCGGCCTTGGCGGCCCCGGCCGCGGGCGCCGCGGCGGCCGGGGC
>NZ_LFVW01000408.1:0-10557 GCF_001182915.1 Kitasatospora sp. MY 5-36 | reverse complement strand
GGGTGAGCGGGGCGCGGGAGCCGAGCCGGGCACGCCGCGGGCCGGCCGGCCCCGGACCGCCGTCCGGCCGGAACTCCGGCACGGCGTCCGGCGGTTCGGTCCGGCTGGGCTGCTCGCGCACGGGTGCTCGCTCCTCGCTCGGGTACGGCGTGGGCCCCATCCTGCCGGTCCGGGCGCGGTTGCGCGACGGACGGACACGCCGAGGGCGCCGTGGGACGCACCACCGGGCACGGACGGGACAGGGTGAGGAGACGGACCGGCGGGTTCAGAGCGCGGCGAGTTCCGCCAGCAACGCCGCCGTGTCGGCCGGGCGGGAGAACATCGGCCAGTGCCCGGTGGGCAGTTCGCGCAGCTCCCAGTTCGGCCCGGACATCCCGGCGAAGTACGGGTGCCCGGCGGCGATCAGCTCGCGCACCTGGGAGAGCGGGAAGGAGCAGGAGACCAGCGCCTGGGGCAGCGCGGCCCCGGCGCCGGTCAGCCGCAGCCGGTCCCGGAACGCCCCGGCCGGGTGCGGGGTGGAGCGGGAGCGGATGGACGCGAGGGCGGCCTCGTCCAGCCCCGCCGTGCTCGTGCCCTGCTCGCCCAGGTGCTCCCAGGACGGCAGCGGGAGGCGGCCGTCGACCACCGAGGCATCGGCCGTCTTCTGGTAGTCGGGCTGCCAGAGGTCGTACACCGACGAGCCGTCGATCAGCGGGCCGCTGTCCAGGTAGACCACCCGGCGGATCCGCTCCGGCATCCGGTCCGCGAGCCCGCCCACCGGGGCACAGGCGCCGCTGTGGGCGACCACGACGACATCCGACAGGTCCTCCCGGACCAGCAGCCCGGCGAGGTCGGCGATGTGGTCCTCCAGCCCGAACTCGCCCTCCTCGCCCGCGCGTTCGCCCACTCCGGGCAGGCTGACGGCGTACACCCGGTGCCCGGCCGCGCGCAGCGGCGCGGCCACCTCGTCCCAGGCCCAGGCGCCGATCCAGAATCCGGGGACCAGTACGAACGTGCTCATGGCGGATCGCTCCTTCGTCGGTGGGAAGTCCGGGGAGGCCGCGACGAGCCGTGGACGTCTCGACGGGCGGCCCGCGAGGGGCTCCGTCGAGGCGGGGCCTCCTCCACCGCCGACTCTAGGATCGGATCCGGACAGAAGTCGCCCGGATTTCCGCCGAGGAAAGGAGTGCGCGCGATGGAACACCCGGTCAGCCGCGTCCTCGCCCTGCTGGAACTGCTCCAGGACCGCCCCGGCCTGACCGGCGCCGACCTGGCCGCCCGCCTCGACGTGGACGAGCGCACCGTCCGCCGCTACGTCGCCCGGCTGACCGAACTCGGCATCCCCGTCGAGGCCGACCGCGGCCGCTACGGGGGCTACCGCCTGCGGCCCGGCTACCGGCTGCCGCCGCTGATGCTCACCCCGGACGAGGCCGCCTCCGTCGTGCTCGGCCTGCTGGCCGGCCGCAGCTCCGGCCTGTCGGTGGGGGAGGAGGCCACCGGGACGGCCCTCGCCAAGATCCAGCGGGTGCTGCCGCAGCCGCTGCGCGAGCGCGTGGCGGCCGTCGAACAGACCCTCGGACTGACCGCCACCCCCGCCACCGGCCCCGGCCCGGCCGCCGCCGCGCTGTTCACCCTGGCCGAGGCGGCCCGCCGTCGTCGCCGGGTGCGGCTCGCCTACCGGGACCGGGAGGACCGGCCCAGTGAACGCGACTTCGACCCGTACGGGCTGGTCTTCCACTCCGGGCGCTGGTACACCACCGGGCTCGACCACCGCAGCGGCGAGCCGCGCACCTTCCGGCTGGACCGGATCACCCGGGTCGAACAGGGCGAGGCCGGCTTCGAGCCGCCGGAGGACTACGACCCGGTCCAGCGGGTGGTGGAGTCGCTGGCCGGCGCGCCCTGGCGGCACCGGGTGGAGGTCGAGCTGCGGACCACCCTCGCCGAGGCCCGCCGCCGACTGCCGCCCGCCGTCGGCACGCTCACCGAACTCGCCGAGGACCGGGTGCTGCTGCGGGCCCGGGCGCAGAACCTGGACGGCGTCGCGGTGCTGCTGGCCGGCCTCGGGTGGCCGTTCACCGTCCGGGAGCCCGCCGCGCTGCGCGCCGAGGTGCGGGCGCTCGCGGACCGGCTCGCCGCCTGGGGCGCCGAGCCGTCGTGACGGCGGGTTGGGTGCGGCGGCGGACGGCTCCGGGGAGCGGGGAGCGGGCATGCCGAGGGCCCGGGGAGCTTCGGCTCCCCGGGCCTTGGGGCCTGTCTTCGGACGTCCGGATCAGGCCTGGCCGCCGGCCGCCCGCTCCTCGGCGACCTTGCGCTTCACCTCGGTCATGTCCAGCTCGCGGGCCTGGCCGATCAGGTCCTCGAACACCGCCTCCGGCAGCGCACCGGGCTGCGAGAAGACCAGCACGCCCTCACGGATGATCGCCAGCGTCGGGATCGACTGGATGTCGAACGCGGCCGCCAGCTCCTGCTGCGCCTCGGTGTCCACCTTGGCGAAGACCAGGTCCGAGTGGCGCTCGGCGGCCTTCTCGTACACCGGGGCGAACTGGCGGCACGGCCCGCACCACCCGGCCCAGAAGTCGATGAAGACGAAGTCCTTGCCCTCCGGGCCCGGGACGATCTCGTCGAAGTTCTCCTTGGTCAGCTCGACCGTGTTGCTCATCTCGTGATTCCTTCCCTTCCGGACGTGGCGGTTCAGGCCATGTGCCCGCCACAACCGTCCCGGTCGGCGGGGTATTCCGGCGGCGTTCCGGCGGTTGCCGGAGCCAGGGAGTGGGCAGCCGGCGGCCGCCGCCCGTACGGAAGGGTGTCCGGTCCGTTCCGACCCCTTCCCCCCGAGGGAGGCACCCCATGCGCAGCACACTCCGCACCCGGCGGACGCTCGCGCTGACCGCGTCCGGCATCGCGGCGGCCGCCCTGATCGCCGGCTGCGGATCGTCCGGCGGCTCCTCCGGTCCGTCGAGCAGCCCGAGCAGTCCGGGCACCCCGGCGGCCGTCACCCTGCAGACTGCCCAGGACCCGAAGCTGGGCACGATCGTCACCGACAGCGCGGGCTTCACGCTCTACCGCTTCGACCAGGACCGGAACAGCCCGCCGGAGTCCTACTGCAACGGCAGCTGCGCCGTCATCTGGCCGCCCGAGCACGCCGACGGCAACGGCAACGTCACGGTGAAGGGCATCGACAGCAAGCTGGTCGGCACCGTCACCCGCGACGACGGCACCAAGCAGGTCACCCTGAACGGCTGGCCGGCCTACCGCTACTCGCCGGACACCAAGCCCGGCGACACCAAGGGCCAGGGCGTGGCCGGCACCTGGTTCGCGCTGACCCCGACCGGCGGCAGGGCGGGCGCCGCGAACTCCGGCCCGATGAACCCGACGCCCGGCACCCCGGCACCGGGCAACCCGACGCCCAGCACCCCGGGCTACTGACCGGTTCCGATGACCGGTTCCGATGACCGGCTCCGACCGCCCTCGCCCAGGAGGCCCGGGTGCGCAACGATGAAGTGGTGACCGAGGAGCACCCCGTCGGCCGCACCGGCGGCCACGACACGGGGGCGCCGGACGAGGACCTGATGCGCGCCCTGTACCGGGAGCATGCCGGTCCGCTGTTCGGGTTCGTGCTCCACCTGGTCGCCGGGGACCGGCAGCGGGCCGAGGACGTCGTGCAGGAGACCCTGCTCCGCGCCTGGCGCAACATCCACCGGCTCGACCCGGAGGCCGGCTCGCTGCGGCCCTGGCTGGTCACCGTCGCGCGGCGGATCGTGATCGACGGCCACCGCGGCGCCATGGCCCGGCCGCGCGAGGTGGACGCCTCGGCACTGGAGCAGCTGCCCGCCGAGGACGAGATCGACCGGGCGCTGCGGATGATGACCGTCGCGGACGCGCTCGGCGACCTCTCGCCCGTGCACCGGGAGATCATCGTCGAGACCTACCTGAAGGGCCGTACGGCCAACGAGGCGGCCGCCGAACTCGGCATCCCGGCCGGGACGGTGCGCTCGCGGGTGTTCTACGCGCTGCGCTCGCTCAGGCTCGCGCTGGAGGAACGGGGAGTGACATCGTGACCAGGCACCCCGACCGCGACCCCACCCCTGACCCCGACCGGGCGCCTGGTGGCCCGGTGCACGTCGACGCGGGCGCGTACGTCCTCGGCCTGCTGGAACCCGTCGAGCGCGCCGCCTTCGAGCAACACCTCGCCGACTGCCCGCAGTGCGCCGAGCAGGTGACCCAACTCGGCTCGGTGGAGCCGCTGTTGGCCGAGTACGCGGCCACCGCTCGGGCGGCCGGAACGGACCCGGCCGGTCCCGCCCCGCAGCCCGACCCCCGACTGCTGGACCGGCTGGTCGCCGAGGTCGGCGCCACCCGGCGGCGGGGCCGGGTGCGGCGGCTGGTGCTGGCCCTGGCCGCCACCGCGATGGTGGCGGCCGGCCCCGCCGTCACCGCCGCGGTGATCACCGCCGACAACACCCCCGCGGTGGTCGCGGTGGCCGAACAGTTCAGCGCCACCGACCCGGGCACCGGCGCGCACGCGACCGTCGGCCTGGACGGCACCACCTGGGGCACCCAGGTCAGCCTGCAACTCTCCGGCGTTCAGGGCCCGTTGACCTGCCGACTGGTCGCCGTCTCGCACACCGGCGAGCAGCAGACGGTCACCACCTGGTCCGTCCCGGCGGGCGGCTACGGCAACGGCGGCGGGAGCGGCGACGGCACCGTGCGCACCACCGGCGGCGCGGCCTTCCGACTGGCGGACATCGACCACTTCGAGGTCCGCGTCCAGGACGGCGGCGCGCTACTGGTCGCGATCCCCGTACACCACCCCTGACCCCCAGTGGATCGTGTACGACTCCAATCGCTCCACCCGGGCCTCGCCCCGGACACCCGGCCAGTACGGGCTCGGCTCGCCGCCGCCGGTCATGTGCTCCCGACTCCAGATCCGGCTCCAGTCGGTCCGCAGCGCCGGCTCGAAGCTGTGCCACCGCCCGCAACCGCAGGGTGTCAGCACCCGCGCGCAGCAGCGGCACAGCTCGGCCCGGCCGTGGCCGTGACCGTCGCCGCGGTCGTCGCCGGGGCCGGTCGGGAGCGGCACCGGCGGGCCCTGCTCCCCGCAGGCCGGGCACCCGGGCAGCACGGCACCGTCCAGCAGCGCGTTCTGCCGCCGGACGTAGTCGGACAGCCGCAACGGCGGGTGCAGGAACGGGTCGTGCTCCCAGGCCGCGTTCGGCGACCCCCACCAGCGCACGTGCCACCAGGCCGTCTCCGGAGGCAGCCGCCGCCCGGCCCGCTTCTGCGCCCGGCGCCGCTCCGCGTACTCCTCGGCCCTGGCCCGCCACAGCTCGCGCGCCTCGTGCAACTCGTCCACCGCGCGGACCAAGGCGTCCGGGTCGGCCTCCAGGAAGCGCGGAATCCGGGCGCTGACGGTGAGGTGGTGGTACGTCGCCCGCAGGCCGTACGGGGCGAAGCGGGTCAGGCAGGTGCGCAGCGCGCTGTGCCGCCGGTACGGCGGGAGCGAGGTGTCGTGCACCCGGGCCCGGTGGGTGTGGAAGCTGGTCATGACGGCGGCTTCAGGTCCGGGTCCGGGTCCAGGTCCAGGGCTCGGGCGAGCGCGGCGGTGACGGCGGCGGCGTGCCCGGGCAGCTGCCGCTCGGCCCAGCCCGCCGCGAGCGCGAGGAAGTCGCGCAGGTCCCGCTCGACTCCGGCGAGCAGCCGGCGCAGTTCGTCCACCGGCAACTCGACCACGGGGCCCTCGTCGCCCTCGGCATCCTGGATCAGCCGGACCACCCGGCCGACGCACTCGGCCCGGGCATCGGGGTCGTGGCCGAACCAGGCGGTGCCGGACCCGTCCGTGACGTCCAGCCACTCGCGCCAGTCCTCCAGCCCGTTGCAGCAGCCCGGCCTGAAGACGGTGCCGGTGGCGGAGTCGGTCACCACCAGCCCGCCGGGGGCGTACGGGTGCGGCTCGGTCAACAGCGCGTGCAGGAACGCGCCCAACGGGTCCGCCGGCCGGGGACCGCGCCCCTCGGCCTGCCCGGGGTCGGGCTCGACGTCGTTGCAGTCCGCCAGCCGCCACACCGCCGTGCCCACCTCGTCCGACGTCAACCGCCCGTCCAGCGCGAGATCCCCGTACGGCCCGAGCTCGGCCGTCGGCCAGAGCGTGAAGCCGTCGGAGGCGAAGATCTCCAGGACCGGTCGCATTGATATCATCCGCCGATCATCCCGAACACACCCCCGCCCCGACCAGCCGTTTTACGCTCCGGCCCCGCCCTGGACCCAGCCGGCCTCCGCCACCACCTGCTCGGCCTCGGCCGCCCACCTCGCGGCTGCCGTCCAGCCGGCCCGCCCTCCGACCGGCCTCCGCCATCGCCTGGGCGGTTTGCGCCGTGATGTGGGTGAGTGTGGGCTGGCGGTGTCGGGCGGAGCGCCGCCCCCAACCGGCCTCCGCTGCCCGGCGGCCGTCGTTGAGCCGGCCTTCACCACGGCTCGGGTGGCCCCTGCCATCAAGCCGATGCCCGCCACCGTCGCTCGGCCGGCCTGTGCCGCGATGTGGGCCAGTGCGGGCCGGCTGTGTCAGGCAGAACTCCTCCCGACCGGTCTCCACCGCCCGACCAGTCCTTGGTGTTGGGCGGTTGTGCTCGAACGGCTCGCCATCCGACTGGCCTCCGGGAGGCGTTCGGGTGGCTCTGCTGCCCAGCCGGAGCCCTCCGCCGTCGCCCCGGTGGTCGGTGCCGCGACGGGGACGAGTTCGGGCCGCAGCGGCGGGCGGCCATGGGTTGGTGAATGGGTGGGCCAGGTGGACCGGTTGATTGATGGTGGTGGCGGTGAGATGCCCCTCCAGGCGGTCTGCGCCGCGCTGCGGGCCAGTGAGGGCCCGCGGTTTCGGGTGGAGCGCCATCCAACCAGCCTTTGCCGTCGGGTGGTTGTGTTCGACCTGATCGCCATCCGACCGGCGTCCGCGAGGCGCTCGGGTGGCCTTGCCGACCAGTTGGAGTTCCCTGCCATCGCCTGGGCGCTCTGCGCCGCGATGTGGGTGAGTGTGGGCTGGCTGTGTCGGGCGGAGCGCTGCCCCAACCGGCCTCCGCTGCCCGGCGGCAGTCGTCCAGCCGGCCTTCACCATGGCTCGGGTGGCCCTGCCATCCAGCCGATGCCCGCCTCCACTGCCCGACCAGCCTTTGCTGTTGGGCGGTTGTGCTCGAACGGCTCGCCATCCGACTGGCCTCCGGGAGGCGTTCGGGTGGCTCTGCTGCCCAGCCGGATCCCTCCGCCGTCGCCCCGGTGGTCGGTGCCGCACTGCGGGCCGGTACGAGCCCACATCGTCGGGCGGAGTGCCGCTCAATCAGCACGCCACCTGATCGGCTTTTGCCATCCGACCGGCCATGGCCATGGCTCGGGGGCTCAACCAGCCAGCCAGCCAGCCCGCCGACGCCTGCCGCCGTCGTCCGGACGGCGTGTGTCGGGATGTGGGGCCAGTTGCGGGCCTTCGGTTTCGGGCAGAGCTTCTCCCGGCTGGCCTCTGCCGTCGGGTGGTTGCCGCTGGACCGGCTCGCTGTCCGGCTGGCCTTCGCGGGGTGCTCGGGTGGCCACTCCGCGATCGCCTGGGCGGTCTGCGCCGTGATGCGGGTGAGTGTGGGCCCGAAGTGTTGGGCGGGCTGGTTGATGACGGTGGTGGCGAGCGGGGGGTGTGCCGGGGGATCGGGGGGTTGATGGTGCTGGGGCGCTGGTCAGGTGGCCTGGGTGGCGATGCGGGTGAGGACGCGTCCGCAGTGGTGGGCGAAGGCGCGTTGGGTGAGGGGGAGGAGTGGGCCGGCGAGGCGGGCGTACCAGGCGACGGGGCGGCTGAAGGCGGTGACGGAGAAGCGGACTTCGCCGTCGAGGGCGAGTGCGACCAGGAAGGTCTCCTCGCCCTGGGCCAGGTGGCCGGTCCTGGTGCCGTAGGTGAAGCCGTACCGGTCCGGGCCGTCGACCGTGGCCAGGACCCGGTTGGGGGCGCCGGCCCGCAGGGGGCCGAGGCCGATGGCGCAGTGCACGGCGACGCCGGGGGCGGCGCGGTCGGCCGACGCGTCGATGCGGACGCCCGCGAGCCGGTGCATCCGCCAGTCGAGCAGGGCGGCGCCGGCGGCTTCCAGGGCGGGGCGGCCGTGGCCGATGAGGGCGCTGTGCCGCAGGTGGTTGTAGCCGGCGGGGAGGTGGCCGGTGCGGCTGGCGCCCTGCTCGGGGTAGCTGTAGTCGTTCATCGGGGGGTCTCCGTCGTGTCGGTCCGGGTGGCGTCGGTCCGGTCCGCGGTGATCCGGCGCCAGGCGAGCAGCGCGCAGAGGGCGAAGCCGAGCGCGTTGCCGACGCCGTGGGTGGCGGCCATCCAGGTCAGGGTGGGGTGGGGGAGTCCGGCGGCCCGGCCGAGTGCCCACCACAGGGCGAGCAGCATGGTGAGCGCGAGGACGGCCGAGGAGGCGGCGAGCAGGCGGGCGGTGGTCCGGTCGCCGCTGCGGGGGCGCAGGTCGCGCCAGGTGACCAGGCCGACCAGCCACATTCCGCTGGTCAGGACGGCGGCTCCGCCGAACTGCCACCAGTTGCCGAGGAAGTAGCCGGCCAGCACCAGCAGGGTGCCCGCCGGGACGCTGAGGGCCGCGCAGCGGGCCGGGGCGGAGCCCGGGCGGGCGGCGCGGCAGACCAGTCCGGCGACCAGGGCGGCGGTGAACCCGGCGTAGTGGAAGTGCGGGACGGTGAGCGCCAGGATGTGCGGTTCGAAGCCGAACAGCGGGTAGCCGGAGCGTTCGGCGACCAGGGCGACCCCGGCGACCGAGGGTGCGGCGAGTGCGGTGAGCACCGCGACCTCGGCGGGTGCGAGCGAGCGGGTGCGGGCCAGCCGCAGCGGGGCGTGCAGGGCGACGGCGAGGGTGCCGAGCGCGTAGAGCAGGGCGCAGCCGGTGGCGAGGCCGCCGCCGCGGGGCAGCCAGAGCGAGAGCGCGCCGGGGACGGCGGCGAGCGGCCAGAGCCGGCGGACCCGGGCGAGGCCGGGCTCGTCGACCAGGGCGAGGCCGAGCGGGACGACGGCTCCCATGCCGAGCAGGACCAGCAGGTCGACCAGTTCCGTGGTGCCCGGGCCCATCGCGGACACAGCCGTCGTGAGCACAGCCATAGTGGACACACCCCCTTGAACGCGTTCAAATAGCTTGCGCCGCCGACTCTACGCGGCCAAGTTGAACGTGTTCAACTTGGCGCCGATGGCGCCCCCGGTGCCGCTCCGGCCGGCTGGCCTGGTGTTCACGGTGGGTGCGGCGCACTCTGGAGGGGTAACCGATGGAGGTGATCCGCCATGCAGACTCTGGTCGGTTGGCACATCGAGATGGAGTTCCGCGAAGAGGGGGCACGGACCAGCGCCGCCGCACTGCTGCGGCTGCGCGACGGGAGCGAACTGCGCGCCCACGGCTACAGCAGCCGCCACCCCTCGGACCCGGAACAGCTGAGGGTCGGCGAGGAGATCGCGGGGGCCCGCGCGCTCAACGAGCTCGCCTCGCAGCTGCTCACCAAGGCCCACGCCGAGATCCAGGAGGTCAGTCCGGTCCCGACCCACCCGCTGTCGTGACCTCCCGCCCGCTGCCAGCAGTCGCGTCGAGGTGCCGGAAAGCGGCGAGTGCCGGGGCAGACCTTCTCAAGGCCCCGGCACTCGACGGAGGTTGACGACCGGACGCGACGGCCCGTCAGTTGACGCAGTAGGTGGCCGGCGGTAGCCACTCCGGCCCGACCAGCCGCCGTTCCAGTTCGTTCAGCGTGATCCGGATGCCGACCGTCCCGGCCAGCCCCACCCGGAACCGGCTGCGGGCGAGCGCGATCAGCGCCGTCAGGCCGTACTTGTTGATCAGCGAGGTGCGGTAGCGGGCGGTGTCGTCGGCGTCGCAGAGCCGGGCCCGGGCCGGGATCCGGCGGCCGGTGGGGCGCCCGTGGGCGTCGCAGGGGCCGATCAGCACCCGGGGGTGGCGGCGGATCCGTTCGGCCTCGCCGGAGTGGGCCGGGGTCCAGACCCCGAGGGCCGTGCCGTCCTGCACCACCCAGAGCTGTGACTCCAGCCGGCTGCCGTCCTCGCCGAAGGTGGTGAGCAGGAGGTACCTGCTGTCGGCGATCCGGTCGGTCGGGTCGACCTGGTCGGTCCGGTCGCTTCGGTCGGTTCGGTCGTGCACCTGTCCTCCCTGTGCCATCGGGGGGTGCGGGTCAGTGCCCGTGGCCCTCGGTGATCTCGTGGAACTCCTCGGCGGTGGGCTTGGGGATCCGGCCGCCCTCGCCGTGGAACCCGCGGGAGAGCCGGGTCCGGGTGCGGGTGAGCACCCCCGCCGGGCGGGCCACTCCATTCTCGTCCACCGGGGCGGGCAGTTCGAGGGGGCGGGGCTGTTCGTGCGCCGTGAGCCGGTGCAGTTCCCGCGGCGTGAGCCGGGCGTGCACTTCGGTGAACTCGCCGTGCGGCAGGCGCTTGATGACACCCGACTCGCGGCCGTGCAGCACCTTCTCCTTGTCACGGCGCTGGAGGCCGAGGCACCAGCGCTTGGTGATGACGAAGACGGCGACCGGGACGGCGAAGAAGCCGACGCGGGCGGCGTA
>NZ_LFVW01000407.1:0-10568 GCF_001182915.1 Kitasatospora sp. MY 5-36 | reverse complement strand
CGCTGGCCAGCAGGGCGCCGGCCGGGGCCTCCAGCGGGGCCAGGTTCTGCCGGACGGCCCGGGGCAGGCCGGTCGCGGCGTTGAGCGCGTGCCCGGCGGCGACCGGCCGTCCGGGGGCGGCGGTGTCGACGAACACCGGCCCGGTGCCGAAGGGTTCGAGCAGCAGGGCGCGCACCGCCTCGTGCCAGGGCATCCCGGTCACCGTCTCGACCAGGCGCCCGGCGGCGACGTAGCCGGCGTTGGAGTAGGAGAAGTCCGTCCCGGGCGGGAACAGCGCGTCCGGGGCGGTGCAGACGGCGGACAGGTAGCGGGTCGCGGTGGTGCGGGCGGCGGCGTCGGAGTCCGGTCCGGTGGGCAGTCCGCCGGTGTGGCTCAGCAGCTGACGAATCGTTACTTCAGGCAGCTGCCGGAGCTCCGGGAGGTGCTCGGCGGCCGGCTCGTCGAGGTCGAGGTCGCCGTCGTCGGCGAGCAGCATCACCAGGGCGGCCGTGTAGGGCTTGGTGAGCGATCCGACCGGAACGGCGGTGTCCTCGGTGAACGGTGCCCCGGTGCCGGTGTCGGCCACCCCGGTGTGCAGGACGACGGCCTCCGGGCCGGTGTCCAGCACCAGTTGGGCACCGGGCACCCGGTGGGCGCGCGCGAGCGTGTCGAGCCGGTGCTGCAGCTCGCCGCGCAGGAGGAGCGGCGACCGCTCGCGGGCGGGCGCCGGACTGGCGTACGGCATGGCGGAACTCCCGTTGACTGGTTCTCGGGTGCGGGCGCGCCGGGCGCCCGCGGCGGAATGCGGCGGAATCGCGGATTGGGAGGCGGCACAGCGGGAATTCCCGACCGTCGTCGCCTGCTTCAGGACGCGCGGGAACGGGGGGAATCGGCGTCGGCCCGGCCGGCGGAGGCCGTCCGGCCCCGGGAACGGGAATCCCCGGACGCCCGCGGCCGGGCACCGCACCCGCCCTCGCGGAGCCGTTCCGCGGTCGCGTCGGCGCGCCCGGACCGGGCGGTGCGAATACGATCCGGATTTCCCTCCGCGCGATGAACGGCGGACCGGATCGCGGTGAACCGCGAGCCTCCGAATACTCTTACCCCGCCGGCACGTTCGAACAGAAAACCGTCCCCCGGCGGCCGGCCGCTCTCCCGGCCCCCACCTGCGCAACGGCCGTACCCGGCATGCCCATTCCCCCTTTTGGCGATCCACCCCCGCAACCGCCGCGCGGAACGCGCCGACACGGTCGGGGAGTCGCACAATCCCTGTCGTCCCGAACGTCCGGACGACGAACGCGCAACAGTCTTCACGGCGGGTCAGCCGCTCGCAACCCCTTCCGATTGAACGGAGAGCGACCGCCGTCGGTAATCGGAACGCCAAAATCCCAGGTGCGACTCCCGGCCGCGCCCGGAACGCCCGAGAACGGGCGCGAATTCTTTGGCCGAAAATATAAGGTTCGGATCCCACCAGCCACTCGAACAGTCATTCGTCGAAATAGCCGAGTGATTTACCGGGCGCCTGTGACGAATGTGGTGACTGTGATGCCTGGGATTGCTGTGCCGGAATGCGACGGAATTCACCGGGCGGGCCGCGAGTGGCACTGCCCGGGGCCCGAGCGCCCGGGCACCGGCGCGGCTACCACCAGTGCGGCGGCGGCCCCTGCGAGCCCGCCGGGTACTCGTCCAGCAGGACGAGCCCCCGCTCCCAGGCGGACAGCACCGGTTCGAGCACCCGCCAGGCCTCCTCGGCCTCGTCGCCGCGGATGGACAGCGCCGGATCGCCGTTCAGGACGTCCAGCAGCAGCCGCCCGTACGCGGGCAGGTCCTGCGGCTCCATCCGCGCGGTCAGCGAGAGCGGGACGAGCTCGTGGGCGTGGGCGCCGATGCCGGCCAGGTCCAGGGCCAGCCCCTCCGGCTCCAGCTCGAACCGCAGCACGTTGGGCCGGGCCTCCCCACCGTGGCCCTCCCCACCGTGGCCCTCCCCGCCGGAGCCCTTCCCGCCGTGGCTCTTCCCGCCGTGGCCGAACGGCAGGTGGGGCACCGGGCGGAAGTGCACCGCGACCTCCTTGCGGTCCGCCCCCAGGGCCTTGCCGCTGCGCAGCCGGAACCGCGTCCCGGCCCACCGCCAGCTGTCCAGCTCCAGTTCCACCTCGGCGAAGGTCTCGGTGCCGCGCGCCGGGTCCACGCCCTCCTCCTCGGCGTACGCGGGGACGTCCCGGTCCCCGATCCGGCCCGGCAGGTAGCGGGCCCGCCGGGTGCGGTGCACCACGTCGTGCTCGGTCAGCGGCCGTACGGAGCGCAGCACGTCCACCTTCCGGTCGCGCAGGTCCCGTTCGCCGAGCGTGAGCGGCGGTTCCATGGCCACCAGGCAGAGCAGTTGCAGCAGGTGGTTCTGGACCATGTCCTTGAGCGCCCCGACCCGGTCGTAGTACCCGGCCCGGCCCTCCAGCGCCAGCGTCTCGTCCCAGGTGATGTCCACCTCAGCGATGTGGGTGCTGTTCCAGAGGGGTTCGAGCACCCGGTTGGCCAGCCGGCTGCCGAGGACGTTCTGGACGGTCGTCATGGCCAGGAAGTGGTCGACCCGGAACACCGCCCGCTCCGGCAGGAGTTCGGCGAGCAGCCGGTTCAGCTCCCGCGCGCCGGCCAGGTCCTCGCCGAAGGGCTTCTCCAGCACGATCCGGCTGCCCTCCGGCAGGCCCGCCGCGTGCAGGGCGGTGACCGCGCCGGGGAAGAGCGCCGGCGGGAGGGCGAGGTAGACGGCCACCGGCCCCTCCCCGGCGACGACCGCGGCCACGTCGGCCGGGTCGGTGACGTCGGCCCGCCGGTAGTCGAGGGCGGAGACCACCGCCTCCCCGGCCCCGGCCGGGAGGGCGCCGCCGTGCCGGTCGAGCCGCTCCGCGGCCCACGCCCGGTACCGCCCGGTGTCCCAGTCCTCCCGGCTCGCCCCGGTCACCCGGAGCGCGTCGCCGGTGTGCCCCGCCGCCCGCAGCGCGGCCAGCGCCGGCAGCAGGAAGCGGGCGCTGAGGTCCCCGGTCGCGCCGAGGATCGCGAGCCGGTCGATCATCCCCGTCCCCCCGCCCGGGCCAGGTTCACGCCGCTGGAGATGATCCCGATGTGGCTGAACGCCTGGGGGAAGTTGCCCATGAACTCTCCTGTGGACGGGTCGATCTGCTCGGACACCAGCCCCAGCGGGCTTGCCCGGGAGCACAGCGAGGCGTACAGCTCCCCGGCCTCGTCGGTCCGGCCCTGGCCGACCAGGTTGTCGACCAGCCAGAAGCTGCACAGCACGAAGGCGCCCTCGTCGCCCGGCAGCCCGTCCGGGGACTCCTCGTGCAGGTAGCGGTAGAGCAGCCCGCCGCCCGCCGACAGGCGCTCGGCGACGGCTGCCGCGGTCGCCACCATCCGCGGGTGGCCGGCCGGCACCACCCGGCGCAGCGGGAGCGCGAGCAGGCTCGCGTCCAGCGTGCCGCCGCCGTCCAGGTGGGCGCTGAGGGTCTTGGCGTCCTCGTCCCAGGACTGCTCCAGGACGAGCCGGCGCAGCTCCTCGGCCGAGGCGCGCCAGCGGTCCGGCCCGTCGGACCGGCCGAGCCGCTCGCCGATCCGGGCGGCCCGGTCCAGGGCCACCTGGCACAGGCCCGCCGAGTACGTGAACACCCGGCCCTCGCTGCGCACTTCCCAGATGCCCTGGTCCGGCTCCCGCCAGGCCTGCCGGGCGGCGTCGGCCAGCTCGGCCAGGCCGGCCCAGAGCGCGGGCTGGATCTCGCCGCCGGAGCGCAGCCACTGGTGGGCGCAGTCCAGGATCTCGCCGTAGACGTCGTGCTGGCGCTGGTCGGTCGCGCCGTTGCCCCAGCGCACCGGGGCCGAGCCCTGGTAGCCCTCCAGTTCGCCGTCCACGACCTCGTCCGGCACCGGGCCGCCGCGCAGGTCGTACATGATCCGGGGCCGCCGGCTGGTCTCGAAGGCGTCCAGGACCCAGCCGAGGAAGGCGTCGGCCTCGCCACCGAAGCCGATCCGGCGCAGGGCGAACACGGCGAACGCCGCGTCGCGGATCCAGCTGTAGCGGTAGTCCCAGTTGCGGATCCCGCCGATCGGCGCGGGCAGCGAGGAGGTGGGGGCGGCGACCAGCGAGCCGTTGGCCCAGTCGTCGCAGAGCTTCAGCGTGATCGCGGCCCGCCGGACCAGGGGCTCCTGGGGGCCGTCGTACGCGAAGTGCCCCATCCAGCGGCGCCAGGCCTCGGCGGTGGCCTTCAGCGTCGCGTCGGTGTCGAAGCGGTGGTGGCGGTGGAAGCGGCCCCAGGAGAGCACGAGGTCCAGGCGTTCGCCCTGCCGCAGCTCGTGGGTGCCGCGCAGGCCGGTCAGCGGGCGGTTGGAGCGCAGGTGCAGCCGCAGGTCCGGGCGCCGGTGCGGGCGCACCTCCAGTCCGCTGAACAGGGCTCGGGCCTGCGCGCCGCCGCGCGGCTCCAGCTCCGCCCGCAGCCGGACCGTCCCGTCCAGCACCACGGCCGAGCGCACGAGTTCGCCCCGGTCGGCCGGCGCGTCGTCGGTGAGGTCGGCGCCGGAGCGCAGGGTCAGCGCGTCGGTGACGCGCACCAGGCCGGTGGGGCCGCGCAGTTCGGTGACCAGCACACCGGTGTCCGGTTCGTAGCGCTGCCTGGCCTCCACCAGGCCCTCCGGGGCGAGGGTGAAGTGCCCGCCCCGGGCGTGGTCCAGCAGGCCGCAGAACAGCGGCTCGGAGTCGAACCGGGGCAGGCACAGCCACGGGATGGCGCCGTCCAGGCCGACCAGCGCGGCCGTCGCGCCGTTGCCGATCAGGCCGAGGTCCTCCAGCGGCGGATACCCGTTCCGGCGGCGGACCGGCCGGAACGGTGGGTCGGGGTCGTACATGCCGCCTCGCTTCCGCAGCGCCAAGGGGGGTGGTCGAAGGGGCGTCGTCCCGGTGCGGACCGCCGGGCCGACGGCGACCCGGCCGCGCGGCCAACGGCTCCCACGTTCCCGGGGATCGGGCCGGTCCGCGATCCGGCCGCTCCGGCAGCGGTGCTTTCCAGTGAAAAAGCGCTCTCCGGCGAAAGAGCCCGGACGCCGCACCTGCTAGCGTTCGAGCCCGGACGGCGGACGGTGGACGACGGAGGTTTGCGGTGGCGGACAGCGGCGCGGAGCGGGCCTTCATCGGGTCGTTCACCTCGGAGGGCGGGCGCGGGATCGTCCTGGCATCGCTGGATCCGGACTCGGGGGAGCTGACCGCCACCGGTGTCGTCGAGGCCGTCGACCCGTCCTACCTCGCCCTCGGGCTCGCCGCCCGCGGCCCGGTGCTCTACGCCGTCTCCGAGACGGAGCCGGGCGCCGTCACCACCCACGACCTCGCCGCTCCGGCGCCCCGCCCGCTCGGCGCCCCCGTCCCGGTGGACGGGGACCACCCCACCCACCTGAGCCTCAGCCGGGGCCACCTGCTGACGGCCAACTACGGCTCCGGCAGCGTCAGCGTGCTGCCGCTCGCCGACGACGGCACCCCGCGGCCCCCGGCCACCGTGCTGCGCCACCGGGGCAGCGGGCCGCACCCGGACCGCCAACGGGCCCCGCACGCCCACCAGGTGCTCCCCGACCCGTCGGGGCGCTGGGTGCTCGCCGTCGACCTCGGCACCGACGCGGTGCGGGTCCTCGCCCTGGACCCGGCGACGGGGGCGCCCACCGTGCACGCGGAGACCGCGCTTCCGCCCGGCACCGGGCCGCGGCACCTCGCCTTCCACCCCTCCGGCCGGCACGCGTACGTGCTCGGCGAGCTGCGCCCCGTCGTGACGGTCTGCCGCTGGGACGCGGCGGCCGGGGCGCTCGAACCGGTCGCGGAGGTCCCGCTGTTCCCGGACGGCGTCGAGGGCCCGGTCTCGCCGTCGGCCCCGGTGGTCTCCCCCGACGGCCGGTTCCTGTGGGCGGCCGAGCGCGGCACCGACACCATCGTGGTGCTCGCCCTCGACGCGACGGGCGAGCGGGCGCACGTGGTCACCTCGGTGCCCTGCGGGGGCCGCTGGCCGCGCGACCTGGTGCTGGGCCCGACCGGCACCCGGCTGTACGCGGCGAACCAGCACTCCGGCGACGTCACCTGGTTCGACCTGGACGCCGCCACCGGTGTCCCCCGCCGGGCGGGCTCGCTGGCCGTCCCGGCGGCGTCCACCGTCCTGTTCGCCTGACGCGCGGGCCCCGGGCCGGGGAAGCGGCCCGGGGCCCGGTGCGGGCGCGGCGGGATCAGCCGTCGCTCTCCGGCGAGGGCAGGTAGGCGCCGGGCACGTCGTCCGGCGCGAGGATCGTGCTCTCCCCCGGGTACGGCGCGGTCCAGTTGTGCGTCTGGTACCAGACCAGGTGCTCCATCTGCGCCGGGTTGGCGTGGTCGGCCACGGCGTTCGGGCCGGTCAGCCGCTGGTGCGACTTCCAGGCCTCCCACCGGTCCACGACCGGCTGCTGCGCGGCCGGCGGCGCGGTCGTGACCGGCGCCGCCGCCCGGAGGTCCTGCTCCCCGGGGACGTCGAGGCCGCAGGAGGGCGGCGTCTTGAGGCCGTCGGTCAGCGAGGTGCGGTTGGGCACCGCGGTGAACGGCGTGTAGTCCGGCCGGTCGGTGAAGGCCCCGGTCATCGGGCTGGCCGCGCTGTCCTTCTGGTTCATCGGGTGGATGCCGAGGATCTGCTCGATGGTGCGGACCATCGTGATCTGCGAGTAGTAGCGGCTGTCCACGGCCCCGTGCCGCGCCCAGGGGCTGATGATCTGGATCGGGGCGCGGTGGCCGTCCACGTGGTCGAGGCCCGCCTGGGAGTCGTCCTCGACGACGAAGATCGCCGAGTCCTTCCAGTACGGGCTGTGGGTGATCTCGTCGACGATCCGCCCGGTCGCCAGGTCGTTGTCGGCGACCTGCGCGGCCGGGCTGGCCGGGCCGCCGGTGTGGTCGCTGGACAGCCAGAGCATGTTGAGGTTCGCCGGGCCGTTCCGCTCGAAGTCCTGCTTCCAGACCTGGTAGCGGTACAGGTCCGGCACGTCGGTGTCGAACCTCGGGAAGCCGGGCACCGAGACGCTGTTGAGCGAGGGGATCGGCGAGGAGGACTTGAGGGCGTAGGCGCTGCCCTGCCCGGTCGCGTCCATGGTCCTGGCGTCGCAGTACAGGTTCTGCCAGGTGGCGTCGGCGGGCTTGTCCAGGAACTGGTGGAACTCGCCGAAGTCGCGCACGGTCTTCCCCGCCGCCTGCGCGCCCGTCCACAGGAAGCCGGAGCGCTGGTGGCCCAGGGCGTCGTCCTCGGTGTCGTAGCTGCGCTCGTACTCGCCGGCCGAGGACTCGGTGTACTCCGGGTTGTCCGCCTGCATCAGCCAGTTGTGGCCCTCGGCGGAGTTGGTGCCGATGTCGTAGGTGTTGTCGTAGAGCCCGAACTGCTCGGCCAGGGCGTGCTGGTTGGGCGTCACGGCGGCGCCGAACTGGGCCAGCTTCGGGTCGCCGTCGCCCTCGGCGACGTCGCCGAAGACCTGGTCGTAGGTCCGGTTCTCCTTGACGATCAGGAAGACGTGCTTGATCGGCGACGGGTCGCCGATCCGCTTCGGCACCACCTCCTCCTTCGCCTTGTGGCCGTTCGCGAGCTTGACCGCGTTGTTCGTCCAGCCGTTCTGCTGGAACACCTTGGCGGTCTGCGCGCGGATCACCTTGTCGCTCGGCAGCGTGAACCGGGTGAGGCTGGAGGTGGTGTCGTGGGTCTTGTGGGCGCCGGTGCTGTTGGGCCGCCGGGCGTCGATGCCACGGGTGTTGGAGACGATCACCTCCGAGCCGACGGTGGCGACCTCCGCCGGGAAGTAGTCCGTGGGCAGCAGGCCGACGTAGCTCACCGGCTCCTGCGCGCCGACGAAGCGGTAGACGGCCACCGCGTTGGCCCGGCCGAGGGTGACCAGCAGCCGGCCGTCCTCGGTGAGCGTCACCGCGGTGGGCTCGTAGCCGACGGAGGCCTCCGGCCAGGGCTTGGTGGAGACGGTCTGGACGACCTTGTCGTGCGCGGTGTCGATCACCGACACCTCGTCGCTCGCGGTGTCGGCGACGAACAGCACCCCGTTCTTCGCGTACAGCGCGGTCGGGTGCAGGCCGACGGCGATGGAGCCGACGGCGGCGGCCGGGTCGGCGAGGTCGATCACGCTGACCGTGCCGGTGGTGGTGGCGGCGGTCGCCGGGTCGGCCGGGACCTGGGTGCCGTAGGAGTTGATCGTGGTGTCCCCGGCGGTGGCCGTACGCCCGCCCTCGTTCGAGACGTACAGCTTCCCGCCGACCCGGACGACGCCGCGCGGCGCGTTGCCGACCGCCCAGCTCCGCTGGACCGCGCCGGTCGCCGCGTCGATCGCGACCACCCGGTTCTGCCCGTTGACGGCGGCGTACACCGTCGAGCCGTCGGCGGAGAACACCGCCCCGGAGGCCAGCGCGTGCTTCTCCCCGTCCGCCGGGATCTTCACCGCCACCGGGGCGGCGAGGGTGCCGTCGGGCTGCACGGTGAACCGGGTGTAGCCGTCCAGCTGGCCCAGCCACAGCTGCTTGCCGTCCGGCGAGTAGACCGGGGACTCCTGGCCGACCGAGGCGTTGGGGATGCGCAGTTCGTCCGCCTTGTTGGTGCCGACGCGCTGCTTCACCTTGCCGGTCCTCAGGTCCACCACGACCAGCGCCGCGTCGCCGTCGGTGACGGCGGCGGCCAGGTGGGCGCCGTCCGGGCTGACCGTGGAGCCCATGATCTTGCCGTTGTCCAGGACCTGACGGCTGCCGTACGGGGCGAGGTACTGGTCGCTGGAGATCACCAGCCCGTTCTCGGTGGTCTGGCCGACCTGGTCCTCGTCGAACTGGTGGGTGCTCGCGAAGGCCGTGCCGGTGGCCACGGCCACCGCCGTGACACAGGCGGTGGCGAGTGCGGCCTTGCGGCCCACCCGGCGGCCCAGGAGGACCACGTGGGCGTTCCGGCTGCGTCGACGACGCGTTACCTGCATGGCGTCAGCCCTTCGTTGAGTTCGTCGTGCCGGTGGGGGAAGCGAGCAGTGCGACCTGGCCGTCGAACTGCCAGAGCGGGTTCGGCGCGTCCCCGGTCGGGGTGCGCACCAGGAAGTAGCCGTTCACTTCCTTCAGGCCGTCGCCGTCGGCCGTCAGCCGTCCGTCCGAGGCCACGTCGAGCTGGTAGACCGCCGTCCCGGGCGCGTCCGTGCCGGGCAGGTGCCAGGTGACCACGCAGCGCCAGTCGTTGCCCGGGCCCTCCGGCTCGACCTGGCCGTCGCCCCGCCGGCAGTCCGCGGTGGCCCGCAGGTCGGCCTCGGTCACGGCGGGGCGGTGCAGCTGCTCGGTCTGCAGCCGGTACAGGTGCGCGAACACGGTGGCGACCTCCTGCTGCACCTTCGTCTGCGTGATCCCCGAGCCGCTGGAGGGGGTGGCCACCGCGAGCGCGCCGGTGGTCAGCGCGAGCAGCCCGGCCAGCGGCAGCACCCCGGCGAGGAGCGTGCGGCGCCCCACCCCGTCCTCGCTGCCGGTGGTGAAGTCCCGCCGGACGAAGAGCAGGTAGGCCGCCGCGGTGGCGGCCGCGGCCCAGAGCAGGGCGACCGCGACGGCGATCAGCGGCTCGTCGAGCCGGCCCGGGTCGGCGAACAGCCCGTTCCAGGCGACGAAGGCGTACCCGGGCAGGGCGAGGCGCAGCGCCACCGGCAGCGGCAGCAGCTGGGCGAGCTGCATCGCGACCGCCGCCAGCGCGGGGACCAGCAGCCCCATCGGCGAGCGGCCCAGCAGGACGGAGCCGAGCAGTCCGAGCGCCGCCAGGGCCAGGGTCGGCGCCAGCGCGCACGCCCAGGCCAGCAGGACGCTCACGGCCGCGTCCGACGGCGCCAGCAGGTGTCCGTCCACGCCGACCAGCGGCTCGTCGCCGACCGCCGCCAGCCCGCCGACGGTGCTCGACGCCGCCAGGCCGGCCGTCAGCAGCACGATCACGGTGGCGCCGGCCAGCGCCTTCGCCGCGAAGATCCGCCGCGGCGAGCGGACCGTCACCAGCAGGTGCCGCCAGGTCCCGAGCCGGTCCTCGGCGGCGAACACGTCGCCCGCGACCACCGAGGTCAGCAGGGGCAGCGCCCACGAGCCGGCGAAACCGAGGACCACCACCGGCCCGGCCCAGCCCGTGGCGTGCATCCAGCGCCCGAACAGGGTGTCGGAGGGCAGCGTCCCCTGCTGGGCGACGGCGGCCGTGAACAGGACCGGCGCGCTCCAGCAGGCCAGCACCAGCAGCCTGATCCGCCACTGGGAGAGCAGCTTGACCAGCTCGAAGCGGTACACCCGGCCCACCAGCACCGGGCGCTCCCCGGGGGCGACACCGGCGGCGGCCGCCGCGCGTCCGGCCGTGACCGTGCTCGTGCGCCCGCCCCGCTCGATGACTCCCTCGCCGCGCTCGCTCATCGTCCGTCCTCCTGTTGCTCGGTCAGGGCGAGGAACGCCGCCTCCAGGGGCGGGACCACCGGGGCGACCTCGCGCACCCGGACGTCCGCCCGCACCAGCGCCGCCACCAGCTCCTCGACGGCCGGGCCCGGCGCGCGCACCACCAGCGCCCCGGCCGCGCGTC
>NZ_LFVW01000406.1:0-10640 GCF_001182915.1 Kitasatospora sp. MY 5-36 | reverse complement strand
GGCGGGGCCCGGTCGCGGCAGGCCCGGCCCCGGCGGGGCCCGGTCGGCAGGCCCGGACAGCCCCGACACAGAGGAGGGACAGACCATGATGCTCACAGCGTTGACCGTGGCGGAGCCGGACGGCCGCCCGGAACCCCCCGGCGCGGCCGGCGAACCGGTGGCGCGGCACGTCCGGGGCACCGTCGTGCTGACCGCGGCCGAACCGTTCCTGCGCGGGCACTACCCCGGACTGCCGGTGGTCCCCGGCTTCGGCCTGGTGCAGTACGTCCACGAGCTGGCGGCCGCGGCCGCCGTCCCCGGCCCCGGCCGGGCCGAGCTCACCCGGGCGCGCTTCCTGAGCCCGGTGCGGCCCGGCGACGAGATCGCCGTCGACGCCCGGATCCAGCGCGACCACGACGGGGTCCGGGTCTGCGCCCAGGTCCACGCCGACGACCGACTCGCCGCCGAGATCACCCTGTTCTACCCCCGGGAGGCCCTGTGAAGGACATCGCCGCCATCACCTCGGTCGTCCCGCACCGCCACCCCGCGCTGCTGGTCGACCGGATCGCCGAGATCGAACCGGGCCGCCGGCTCGTCGCGTACAAGGCGGTCACCCTCGCCGAGCCCGCCTACCGGGACGTGCCCGAGGACGCCGCCAACGAGGAGTACGACTACCCGCTCGGCCAGCTGCTGGAGTCCTGGGCGCAGTGCGCGGTGCTGCTGTCCTGTTGGGAGCGGCCGAACGCCAACGTGCTGGACGGGCAGGTCGTGCTGCTGGCCCGGACCCGGGACGTCCGGGTGCTCGGCCCGGTCCGCCCCGGCTCGGTCGTGGTGCACGAGGTCACCATGGTCCGCGCCCTGGGCGACTCCTTCATCACGTCCGGCCGCAGCACCGTGGACGGCCACCCGGTGCTGGAGGTTGGCCAGTTGACGCTGGCGCTGCGCCCGGCGGAACTCCTCCGGGCCCCTGGAAGCACGACCGACGGGAGGTCCTGATGTCCGCACGACGGGTCGCCCTGGTGACCGGAGGGTCCCGGGGCATCGGACGCAGCGTGGTGGCCCGGCTCGCCGCCGACGGCTACGACGTGGCGTTCTGCTACCAGTCCCGGGAGGAGGCCGCGGCGGAGACCGCGAAGGAGGCCGAGGCGGCCGGCGCCCGGGTGCTGGCCCGGCGGGTCGACGTGGCCGACCGCGCCCAGGCCGAGGCCTTCGTCAAGGCCGCCGAGCAGGAGCTGGGCCCGCTCCACGCGGTCGTCTCCTCGGCCGGCATCGTCCGGGACAACCCGCTGGTGCTGCTCACCGAGCAGGCCTGGCAGGACGTCATGCGGGTCAACCTGGACGGCACGTACCACGTCTGCCGGGCGGCGGTGTTCGCGATGATGAAGCGCCGCGCCGGCGCCCTGGTGACGATGTCCTCGGTGGCCGGCGTGTACGGCAACGCCACCCAGACCAACTACTCGGCGTCCAAGGCCGGGATCATCGGGTTCTCCAAGGCGCTGGCCAAGGAGGTCGCGCCACGCGGCATCCGGGTCAACTCCGTGGCGCCCGGCTTCATCGAGACCGACATGACCTCCGCCCTCGCCGAGGGCGCCGACCTCACCGGACGCATTCCGCTGGGCCGCCTCGGCCGCCCCGAGGAGGTCGCCGACCTGGTCTCCTTCCTGCTGTCCGACCGCGCCTCGTACATCACCGGGCAGGTCTTCGGCGTCGACGGCGGGCTCGTGCTTTGACATCCTCCCCACCCTGATGAATGGGGATTCCTCCCACGCCTGCGGCACGGTTGCCCGTGGGTCGCAAGTCGCCGAGGTGGGTTCCCCGTTCGCCGGGCCGTGCCCGGCGTGGGATTGCCACGCCGGGACTGACCGGCCCTCCAGGGGCGTTTAGCCTGTCCGCCTGCCCGGCGGCCAGGATGTTCCGAGCAGCGTTGAGGTCACGACCATGCAGCACACCGCACGCACCACAGGCCCACTCCCGTACCACCAGGGGCTTGGGACCGTCGCGGTGTCCGCACCGCGAGCAGAGCTGGGACGACGGGAACATGCGGTGCACGATGCCGACGGTACGCCCGTACCGGGCCGCCTTCTCTTCGAGCAGGCGCCGGAAGGCGGCCCATCCGGCGTCGTGAACGGACTTGGCCAGACGGCCCCGTGCGAGGCCGCGCACATTCAGGTCCTCCAGGTATACCGCTTGGTTCTCGCGGATGATCCTGGTGGTCTGCTTGTGCAGCCAGTCCCGGCGGGTGTCGGCCACCTTGGCATGCGCCCTGGCGACCTTCACCCGGGCCCTCTCCCGGTTCTTGCTGCCCTTGGCCTTACGGGACAACTCCCGTTGCGCGACCTTGAGCCTCTTCTCCGCCTTGCGCAGGAAGCGCGGGTTGTCGATCACGCCGCCGTCGGAGAGGACGGCGTAGGTGGTCAGGCCGAGGTCGATGCCGACCTCGGCCTGAACCTCGGGCAAGGGTTCTGGCTCCACGTCCACCACGAACGAGGCGTGGTAGCGGCCGGCCGGATCGAGCACGATCGTCACCGACGACGGGTCGGCCGGAAGGTTCCGGGACCACTTCACCCGCACGTCGCCGATCTTCGCCAGGTTCAGCTTCCCGTTCCCCCGGATGCGGAACCCGTTGCGGGTGAACCGCAGCGACTGCCGATTGTCCTTGCGGGACTTGAACCGGGGAAGCCCCACAGGGCAGCCGGCACGCTTGCCCGAGACGGAGTCGAAGAAGTTCTGGTAAGCCGCATCCAGGTCCCTCAGCGATTGGATCAACGGGTCCACCCCGACCGAAGCAAGCCAAGCGCGCTCCGGTGTCCCCTTCGCCGCCGTGATGACCTGCTTCTGCAGGTCGGAGCTCCTAGGGTACGGAAAGCCGCTCTTGCGGGCGTCCTTCCGTGCCGCCAAGGCGTCGTTGTACACAACCCGCGCACACCCGAACGTACGGGCCAGAGCCTCGCGCTGACCAACCGTCGGATAGATGCGATAGGAGTACCGAAGATGCACACGATCAACCTATCGAGGACCACTGACAACGACCTCCGCCCGAACCCGCGCAGCTCGCTCCGTCGTATCGCGGCTCCAAACCAAGGAGTGTCCCCCACTCCCTGGGCGGATGGACCCCTGTCTCCCCGGCTCGAAAGCCGGGGCCTTGTGGGAGACCCGAGGTGAGCGGGTCCGGCAGGGCTCCGCGGTTCTACTTCTCGCTGCGCAGCCCGTACTCCTGGCTCGCCTACCGGGAGCTGCTGGAGCGGCACCCGGACGTCGCCGGGGCGGTGGAGTGGCGGCCCTTCTTCGAACCGGACGGCACCAGCGAGCGGCTGCTGGCCGAGCTGGGCGGCTCGTTCCCGTACACCGCGATGTCCCGCGCCAAGCACCTGTACGTCCTCCAGGACGTGCGGCGCCTCACCGCCGCGCGGGGGATCGCGTTCCGCTGGCCGGTGGACCGCGACCCGGTGTGGGAGGTCCCCCACCTGGCCTATCTGCGGGCCCTGCGCGGGGGTCTCGGCCCGCAGTTCGTCGCGGCCGCCTACCGGGCCCGCTGGGAGCAGGGCCGGGACATCTGCGACCGGACCGTCATCGCCGGGATCGGGGCCGAACTGGGCCTCGACCCGTCGGAGTTGGCGGGTGCGAGCGACGACCCGGAGCTGCGCCGGCAGGGGGCCCTGCTGCTCAAGGACATCTGCGACGACGGGGTGTTCGGCGTCCCGTTCTTCGTCCAGGGCTTCAACCGCTTCTGGGGGCTGGACCGGCTGCCGGACTTCGTCGCCCACCTGCGGGCCCGGGCCGGCGGCGACGGGGCGCTGCCACCGCCGGCCGCCCCCGCGGTCGGGCTCGGCGCCCGGGCCGTCGACGACGGCCACGCGGGCGGCTGCGGCTGACCGGCCCGTACGCGTACGCGCGCGCCTCAGGACCGCACCGGGACGCTCCGGTACAGCTCGGCGATGCAGGCCCGGGAGAGCGCGGCCAGGCTGGAGACCATCAGCTCCGGCGGCAGGCCCGCGCTCCGGTAGGCGAGCGGGAGTTCGGTGCAGGCCGCCACCACCGGCAGCCGCCGGCGCCGCCAGAGCCGTCCGACGGCCTCCCGGAAGGCGGCGCCGGCCTCCTCGGCCCGTCCGGCCTTCACCCGTTCGGCGGCCCCGTGGACCGCCTCCTGCGTCCCGCCGTCGGGCACCAGCAGCCGGTAGCCCCGGGCCGCGGCCCGCCGCTGGTAGAGGCCGCTGCGCACGGTCCCGGTGGTCGCCGTGAGCCAGCCGCCGTCCGGGCTCAGCCGGACGGCCTCGTCCAGGGTGGCGTCGACGATGTCGACCACCGGGACGGGCGAGGTGGCGGCGAAGCCGTCCAGGAAGACGTGCGCCGTGTTGCAGGGGACGGCCAGCAGGTCCGCGCCCCAGCCGGCCAGCGTGCGCAGGCACTCCCGCACCCGCCGCCCGGGCTCGTCGTCGCCGCCGAGGATCGCGGCGGTGCGGTCCGGGATGCCCGGCTCGGACAGCAGCAGCAACCGGGGGTGCTGCTGGTCCCGGGAGGCCGGCGCGTCGGCCGCGAGCAGCCGCAGGAACTCCGCGGTCGCCGCCGGGCCCATGCCGCCCAGTACGCCCAGGGTCCGCTCGGGAGCCCGTGCCGTCAGCGCTGTCATGCCTCGACTCTGGACGGCTGCGCTGACCCGGAACTGACATTCGCCTGACATCCACCGTTTGGGGGAACTCCCCCTCAGGAGACGGGGGTTAGCCCCATGGTCCCCGGCTTTCCCAGCGGGATAGCTTCGTGGGGTCCGCCCCGCGACGGGGCCTGTCCAGGAACGTCCTTCAGATCTGGGGAATGACATGCGCCAGCAGTCCGGCCGTCTCGCGTCCTTCGTCGTCCTCGCGGCCGCCGTGGGCGGTCTCAGCGCGTGCGGGTTGGCTCCCGACAACAACTTCGACGACGACGCCACGGTGAGCGACAAGATCACCGCCGTACGGCTCGACACCACCTCCGGCGGCGTGACCCTGCGCGGCAAGGACGGCCTCGACAAGGTCTCCGTGCACCGGTCGGTCAGCTACAAGAACGACAAGCCCGGGGTGACGAGCCGGGTCGAGAACGGCGTCCTGGTGCTGGGCGGCTGCGGCCAGTACTGCTCGGTCACCTACACCGTCGAGGTCCCCCCGGGCCTGCCGGTCAGCGGCCAGACCAACTCCGGCTCGGTCAACCTGACCCAGGTGGGCAACGTGCAGGTGTCCACCCACTCCGGGGCGGTCAGCCTGGACGGGGTGAACGGCACCACGGAGGTGAAGACCACCAACGGCGCCATCACCGGGCGCGGGCTGAACGGCAGCCGCATCCAGACCGAGACCCACAACGGGGCGATCGACCTCGTCTCGACCAAGCCGCAGGACGTCTCCGCGTCGACGTCCAACGGCGCCATCACCCTGGTCGTGCCGAGCGCCACGTACAAGGTGTCCGCGAAGACCGGCAACGGCCACAAGGACATCGGGGTCTCCGACGACCCGTCCGGCCGCTACCAGCTCGACCTGAGCACCAGCAACGGGCGCATCCAGGTCAAGCAGGCCTGACAACCCGCGCAACGGGCTGCCGTCCGGCGATCAGCCGGGCGTCAGCAGCCTGTCAGCGTTCCCGGCGAATCTGGTGGGGCTCCGATCCTTGTCGCGAGGAGGCCCCGTCGCATGACGTCGATAGAAGCGGTATCGAGCTACCTGCCACCGACGGTCTCGGTCGAACAGCTGCGGGAGCCGCTGGGGCTGACCGACCAGCAGGTGCGCCGGTTCACCAGGCTGTACGGCCTCGACCGGATCTGCCAGGCGCCCGACCAGTCCGAGGCGGAACTGCTGGCCACCGCGGCGGGCAAGCTCGACGCCCTCGCCGGGCAGGAGGACCGGATCCGGTACGTGGTGCGCGCCAAGGGGCTGCGCACCACCGCACCGTACCCGGTCAGCCCGCTGCGGACGGTCTGCGAGTCGCTGGGGCTGCGCCGGGCGAAGGTCTTCTCGGTGGCCGACCACGGCTGCGCGACCGGACTGCTCGCGGTGGACGCGGCCGGCACCCTGCTGGCGGCGGACGGCGACCCGGACGCGCTCGCGCTGGTGCTGGCCGGGGACAAGACGCTCACCCCGTTCTCCCAGTGGGTCGAGGACGTCTCGATCATGGGCGAGGGCGTCACCGCCGTCCTGGTGGGCGCCGGCGGCGACCGCAACCGGGTGCTCGGCTACCACGCCCGCATCCACGGCCGCGAGGACGGCGTCATCGACCTCGACGCCGAGGGCGCCCGCGAGGCCAAGCGGATCTACCAGGACGCGATGGCCGAGGTCATCGACGGCGCCCTGGCCGCGGCCGGCCTGGCCGTCGGCGACCTCGACCTGGTGCTGCCGCACAACGTCAACCGGGTCTCCTGGACGGTCGCCGCCAACGCGCTCGGCATCGACCGGGACCGCATCTTCCTGGAGAACATCGGCCGGACCGGCCACTGCTTCTGCGCCGACCCCTTCATCAACTACCAGTCGGCGCTCGAACTCGGCCTGCTGCGGCCCGGGGACACCTACCTGATGACCTCCGCGGGGCTCGGCCAGTCCTTCGCCGCGATGGTCGTGAGGCACTGATGGGCGCCCGCGACGGGGGCCGGACCCCCGATGCCGCCGATGCCCCCGATGCCGCCGACCGGCTGGCCCTCGCCCTGACCGGCTCCCCCGACGCCCGGCTGCTCTTCCTGGGCAACTTCGAGGTGGAGCAGCAGTGGGCGCTCGGCGAGCACACTCTGCCCCGGCTCTCCGCCGCCACCTCCAGCGCCGTGGTCAACCGGATGGACGAGTTCGCGCTGCTGCTGGCCGGCGGCCGGGACCACGTGGTGCTCAAGACCCGGCCGGACGGCGACTACCTCGGCTACCTGGCCGGGCTCGGCCTGGACCTGCCGCACGTCCACGTCCCCGCCGCCCAGGACCCGCAGCGCACCGTCACCGAGGACGCCCTGGCCGACCCGGCCCTGCTCGCCGAACTGGCGGGCCTGGCCGCCGACGGCTGCCGGATCGCCGCCCACGGCGTGTCCGAGCCGGAGGAGCGCCTCGCCGCGGCCACCGGGCTGCGCCTGGCCGGGCCGGACGCGGCCACCTGCAAGGCCGTCAACAGCAAGGTCTACAGCCGCCGGATCGCCGACGAGCTCGGCCTGCGCCAGCCCCGCGGCTGGGCCTGCGAGACGCTCGCCGAACTCGCCGACGCCTTCGCGGCGGTGGACGCCGAGCTCGGCGACGGCCGGGCCGTGGTGAAGGAGGCGTTCGGCGTCTCCGGCAAGGGCATCGCCCGGCTGACCAGCCGGCGCCGCGGCGAGCGGATCCTCGGGCTGATCGCCAAGCAGGTCGAGGCCTCCGGCCGGCCGCGGATCGCCATGGTGGTCGAGGAGTGGGTCGCCAAGAGCACCGACCTCAACTACCAGTTCACGGTGGGCCTGGACGGCTCGGTGGCGTTCGACTTCGTCAAGGAGCAGCTCACCGAGGACGGCGTCCACAAGGGCCACCGGATGCCCGCCCGGCTCGGCGCCGACCAGGTCGACGAGCTGCGCACCGCCGCGGACCTGCTCGGCAAGCGGCTGGCCGCGGACGGCTTCCACGGCGTGGTGGGCGTGGACGCCATGGTGGACCCGGACGGCGGGATCTACCCGGTCGTGGAGATCAACGCCCGCAACAACATGTCCACCTACCAGGTCCGTCTGCAGGAACGGTTCGTCAAGCCGCAACAGGTCGCCATCGCCCGCCACTACCCGCTGCGGCTGACCGCACCGCTGGCCTTCGACGAGCTGCGCCGGCTGCTCGACGGCCTGCTGCTCGACCCGGCCGGCGGCACCGGCCTGCTGGTGAACAACTTCGCCACCGTCAACGCGGCGTTCACCGGCGGCGACGCCCCGGTCGACGGCCGGCTGTACGGGATCGTCCTCGCGGACTCGGCGGAGGAACTGACCACCATCGACGCGGAGATCGCCGACCGGCTCGACCGGCGGGAGAGAGGGGACCGGCCATGAGCGACGTCTTCGAGATCCAGGGCACACCCGTCACCGAGATCGCCCAGCGGTACGGCACCCCGCTCTTCCTCTACGACGGGGACGCCCTGACCGGGCGGATGCGCGACCTGCGCGAGCACCTGGACCCCAGGCTCCAGGTGTTCTTCTCCCTCAAGTCCAACCCCAACCTCGCCATCTGCGCCCTGCTCCACGCCCACGGCGCCCGCGCCGAGGTCTCCTCGCTCACCGAGCTGCGCACCGCCCGGCAGGCCGGGGTGGCCGGCCGGGACATCCTCTTCCTCGGGCCGGGCAAGAGCCGGGAGGAACTGCTCGCCTGCCTGGACGAGGAGATCGCGGCGATCGTCTGCGAGTCCCTCCAGGAACTCGCGCTGATCGACGAACTCGCCCGCGAGCGCGGCACCGTGGCGCCGGTCGCGCTGCGGGTCAACCCGAGCTTCTCGGTCAAGGGCTCCGGCCTCACCATGGGCGGCAAGCCCCGCCAGTTCGGCATGGACGAGGCCCAACTCCTGGCCGACCCGGGGCTGGTGGCACGCCACCCGGCGGTGCGGGTGATGGGCGTCCAGGTCTACATGGGCACCCGCATCCTGATCGAGGACACCATCGTCGAGAACACCGAGCGGATCTTCGACCTCGCCGAACGCCTCAGCGCCGCCCTGGACTTCGAGCTGGAGCTGGTGGACGTCGGCGGCGGCCTCGGCGTCGCCTACTTCGACGGCGAACGGGACCTCGACCTGCCGAAACTCGCCGCCGGGATCAACCCGCTGGTCGCCGCGTTCGCCGAACGCCACCCCGGCACCCGGCTGGTGATGGAGCTCGGCCGCTACCTCACCGCGCTGGCCGGCACCTACGTCACCCGGATCCGGTACGTGAAGGAGTCGCTGGGCGAGCGCTTCGCGGTCGCCGACGGCGGCACCCACCACCACATGGCGGCGGTCGGCATCGGCTCCTTCGTCAAGCGCAACTTCCCGATGCTGCTGCTCAACCGGCTCGACGAGCCCGCCACCGAGGTGTGGAACGTCACCGGCCCGCTCTGCACGCCCAACGACACCCTGGCCAAGAAGGCCGAGCTGCCGCCGGTGCGGCCGGGCGACCTGCTCGGCGTGCTGCGCTCCGGCGCGTACGGGCCGACCGCCTCCCCCGTGCACTTCCTCAGCCACGGCTACCCGGCCGAGGTGCTGGTGCTCGACGGCGAGGCGCACCTGGTCCGCGAGCCCGACCGCCCGGAGGACCTGCTGCGCCACCAGCGCCCGATCGCCCCCGAACTCCTCGGCCACTCCAGCTAGTTGTCGCACGCCCCCACCCCCAACCCCCGGAAGGAATGCCGACCATGACCGGAGCCACCGGCACGGACCGCGCGCGGATCGTCACCGAGATCTCCGCCGCCCTCGGCGAGGTGCTCGACTACGACCTGCCCGAACTCACCGAGGAGTCCCGGCTCTTCGACGAGCTCGGCCTCGACTCCACCGGCGTCTTCGAGCTGCTGATGCGGCTGGAGGAGTCGCTGGACGTCGAGTTCGACACCGACTCGCTGGAGATGGCCCACTTCGCGAGCGTCCGCTCGCTGGCCGACTTCGTGGCCACGGAACTGGGCGGCTGAGCATGCCGGTCCGGACCGTACCGACGAAGGGCCCCTGGGAGGCGCCCGCCGTCTTCCCGCTCGGGCTCGCCGCGATCACCCACCGGAGGTTCCCACCGGGCCGGGCACGGATCGACGACGCCTTCTCGCTGCGCCACTTCGCCGACCTGACGGCCGCCTACGGCGTCGACCACCGGCCGGAGCTGGTCCGGGAGGCGGCCGGGAACACCTTCGCCGACATGGCCGGGGAGCTGCTCGCCGCGCTCGACCCGCGAGACGCGCGCGAGCCCGGAGTCGCGCAGGCGCCGCCGATCGACCTGGCCGTGGTCGCCCACGCCACCCCGGACCTGGACTGCCGGCTCGCCGCCGTCACCAGCCTCTCCGAGCGCGTCCCCGGCGGGCCGCTCTCCTTCGCCGTCTCCGAGTGCGGCTCCAACGCCCCCTTCGCCGCGCTGCGCCTGGCCGACGCCTACACCCGGCGGCACGACCTGCGCAGCGTCGCGGTGTTCGTGCTCGACCAGGCCACCTTCCCGTACGAGACCGGACGGGACCTCGCCGGGGACGCCGGCCTGGCGCTGCTGCTGACCGACACCGGCTCCCTCGGCCGGCTCACCCTGTGGCAGCGCACCGGCACCGGACCGGACGACGTGCCGGCCGCCGTCCGCACCGCCCTGGCCGAACTGGACGCCACCGGCTGCCCGTTGGTCCTCGGCGCCGCCCTCGACCCGGCGCGCGACCTGCCCGGCCACCCCGGCCGGATCGTGCGCACCCCGCCGGGCCACCCGGCCTCCGGCACCCTCACCACCCTCGCCGCCGACCCCGCCTGGGCGGCCGGGAGGGAGGAGCGGATCGCCGTCGTCGACCACGAGCCCGACACCGGCGACCTGGCCGTCTGCCTGATCGAACGGGGCGGGCGGTGACCACCGTGACGCACCGGGACACGGACCTGTGGCCCCGCTGCCAAGACGCCGCCCGGCAGCGGGGCCTCGCCCCGGCGCTGCGGCTGCTCGCCTCCGCCCTGACGCCCGGCCTGCTGCCCTGCGGGCCGGGCGGGCACACCGTGGCCGACGCCCGGACCTTCGCCGAGGCCGG
>NZ_LFVW01000405.1:0-10665 GCF_001182915.1 Kitasatospora sp. MY 5-36 | reverse complement strand
GGCCGGACGCGGACGCCGAGGCGTGGACGGCGGCGGCCGGCGGGAGCATCAGCACCCCGGCGAACAGCACCGGGAAGAAGGTGTTCACCCCGGGCCGGGCGGGCGTCCGCTCGGGCAGCGCCGGCCGGCGCAGCAGCCGGCGCACCAGCACCAGGCAGGGCGTGGGCAGGCCCTGGGCCAGGGACTCCCAGCAGCCGTGCAGGAAGGCCAGCAGCGCGACCTTGGGCCAGTCCACCGGCGCGCCGAGCCAGTGCGGCCCCCCGGGGGCGGCCGCGGCGGGCAGCAGCGGCACCAGGCAGCACAGCGCCGCCACCGGCACCACCACCAGGTAGCGCGCCGCCCCTCGCGGCAGGGTCGAGCCTCCACAGTCGGTAGCGATCTCGACCTCCCCGCCGTACGGACCCCGTGTTGCCTCAGCGCGTCGGGCGGACCGACGGTGAGTGTCCGTCAGGAGAATAGGCCGCCCTCCGGACATGGGGACGCATGATGGCGCAATGGCGCAGTTGGCGCACCGCCAGCTCACTCGAACGAGTGACGGCGCATGCGAGCAGAACGGGAGCGGCCCCGGGAGTGTGTACTCCCGGGGCCGCTGTTGCCCTTGCCCTGAACCCGCCCGACACCCGCCCGGACGTGCCCGAACCGTCCGGCCCGCCCTCGCCGGCGGGCCGCGGGGCTACCGCCCCCGGCGGTCGACCAAGGAGTCGGCCGCCGTACGGGCGTTCGCCCGACGGGTCGTCACTCCGCGGGGGCGCCGGCCTCGACCGGAGCGCCCGAGCGCCCGGCCGTCTCCGCCTCGCCCGCCCCGCCCGGCCTGGGCGCCGGCCGGGCCGACTCGACGTGCAGCTCGACGGTGGTCTCCACGGCGACCACCACCTGCTCGCCCGAGCGCTGCCCGGCCCGGATCGAGTCGATCCTGGCCAGCACCTTGCTGCGCAGGTCGGTCGGGGTGTCGTCGCACCCGCAGGAACGCTTGATCAACGCCTTGATCGCCTGCTCCAGCCCGTACTGCTTCAGGCAGGGTGAGCACTCCTCGAAGTGCACCCGCAACTTGGCGCAGTCACCCTCGGCCATCTCGTTGTCGAGGAATTCATAGAGGTGGTCGAGGACCTCGCCACACTCGGTTTCGTGCGGATCGCCGCAGCTCATGAGCCCGAGCCCTTCGCTTCCTGCCCTGCCCCGCTGCCGGCCGGGACGAGCCCGCGCTCACGGGCGTAATCCTCCAGCATGCCGCGCAGCTGACGGCGGCCGCGGTGCAGCCGGGACATCACCGTACCGATGGGAGTACCCATGATGTCCGCGATCTCCTTGTACGCAAAGCCTTCTACGTCCGCGAGATAGACGGCGATCCGGAATTCCTCCGGGATGGCCTGGAGCGCGTCCTTCACATCGCTGTCGGGGAGGTGGTCGAGCGCCTGGGTCTCGGCCGAGCGCAGACCGGTCGACATGTGCGACTCGGCCCGGGCCAGCTGCCAGTCCTCGATCTCCTCCGCCGCGGTGCGCTGGGGCTCCCGCTGCTTCTTGCGGTACGAGTTGATGAACGTGTTGGTGAGGATGCGGTACAGCCAGGCCTTGAGGTTCGTCCCCTCACGGAACTGGTGGAAGGACGCGTACGCCTTGGCGAACGCCTCCTGGAGCAGGTCCTCCGCGTCGGCCGGGTTGCGCGTCATGCGCAGCGCCGCCGAGTACATCGGATCCAGGTAGCCCAGGGCGTCGCGCTCGAAGCGCTCCCGCCGGGCCTCCTCGCTCTCCTCCGCCGACACCCGGTAGGTGTCCTCACCGATCGCCTCGGCCAGCTCCTCACCGGTGAGCGCCTCGCCCGCGGGCAGGGCGTCGCCCGGGCCACGGCCCGGATCGGCCTCGTGCTCGGTCCCGACGACCGGACCCACCTCCTCGGCATGACGGGCACGGCCCACGGCGGGCCGCCCAGAAATGGAGGATATCGGGCTGACGGGCTTCTCGCCCGCGTCGATCCAGTCCGACCAGGAGGGGGCGAACGCCGCGGTGGCCTCGCGCTCCTCAGGCCGTTCGGGGCACGCGATCGAACCCATCTGCCCTGCCTCTCACCGGTGACTCCTGCTGACGGAGACGACAACCACACGCGCCCCGCCCGCATTCCCGTCCCCGGGCGCCATTCACTCGCACGAGTGAGCGAATGGAAACTCCCTGCTCACGGCCCCGAAGCCGGAGCCGGAGCCGGAGCCGGACCGCCCCACGGCCTCACACCAGCCGCAGCACCCAGTCCCCCACCGCGGAGCAGATCAGGTCCAGCACCTCGTCCTGCCCCACCGGCGCCCGCTTGGGCACCTCGAAGCCGTGGCTGCCGTACGGCACCGTCACCAGCTCGTGCCCCTGCGGCAGCTCCGGGAACTCCACCGGCCCGCCGAACGGGTCCGCCGCGCTCTGCACCACCAGCGTCGGCAGCCCGGACCCCAGCAGCTCCTCCGCCCGGCTCCTCTCCGGCCGGCCCGGCGGGTGCAACGGGAACGCCAGCGCCACCACCCCGACCGCCCCGGTCGCCGCGCCCGTCCGGCAGGCCACCCGCGCCCCCGCGCTGCGCCCGCCGACCACCAGCGGCAGCCCCTGCCCGGCCAGCCGCTCGGCCACCGGCCGCCAGCCCGCGTCCAGCGTCTTCGGCGCCGGGCCCAGCCTCCGGCCCGCCACCCGCCAGGGCTGCTCGACCAGCGCCACGGTGATCCCCCGGGCCGGCAGCTTCGCGGCCAGCGCCACCAGGTCCCTGGCCTCGATCCCGCCGCCCGCGCCGTGGCCGAGGGCCAGGACGGCCACCGGCTTCGCGGCCCGGTGGTAGGTGATCCGGGCCTCCCCGGCTCCGGTGGGGACCGCTTCGGTGCGGACCGGTTCGGTGGTGCTCATCTCGACGTCTCCCGGAACGTTCGCAAAAGGTCGGAACAGGCGGCTCAGAACAGGGTGGTCTCGTACTCGGGCTCGGCCCACGGCTCCTTGAGCTCCGGGCCGTTGTTGCGGATGCTGCCGACCGCCGGCGACACCGGGGTGGCCACCAGCGCGCCCGGCGGCGGGGGTATCAGCAGCCGGCGCAGCCCGTCCGGGTCGGTCAGCCGCGGGTCCAGCCACTCGTCCCAGTCCCCCCGGTCCAGGAACAGCGGCATCCGCTCGTGGATCGGCGCCAGCAGCTCCTCGGCGTCCGTGGTGACGATCGTGAACGTCACCAGCCAGGCCTCCGGGTGCCCCGGCGGCACCGCCCGGTTGCGCCAGAACTCGTACAGCCCGGCCAGCGCCAGCGGGACACCGTCCGCCCGAGACACGAAGTACGGCTTCTTGCGGGCCTTGCCGCGCTCCCCCGGGACCGTCTGCCACTCGTAGTAGCCGTCCACCGGCAGGATGCACCGGCGGGCGGCGAAGGCCTGCCGGTACGAGGGCTTCTCGTGCACCGTGTCCGACCGGGCGTTGATCATCTTCACCGCCGTCTCGGCGGAGTTCGACCACTGCGGCACCAGCCCCCAGCGCAGCACCCGCAGCTGGCGCACCGGCCGCAGCCGCTCCCGGCCCAGCCGCTCCAGCACCACGAACGCGCTGTTGGTCGGCGCGACGTTCCAGTTCGGGTCCAGGGTCTCCTCGGGGTCCCAGTGCTCGACGCCGAACAGCTCGACGACGTCCCCGGGCTTGCTGCTCGCTGCGAACCGACCGCACATGCGGGCCAGCTTGCCATGCCGCCGCTCCTCAGGACCTGTTCATCCCCGGACCAGAACCACCCCCTGCCTCCCGCCCGTCCCCGCATGGGAGGCTGCCCCGAACGGCCCACACGGCGGCCCGGTACGACGGACGGAGGCGGAGAGACCCCGATGAACGCGAACGACCAGACCCTCGGCGACCTGTGGAACCAGGTGACCGGCACCCAGGCCGCCCCGCCCGGCTGGCTGGTCCTGGCCACCGGCGCCGCCGCCCTGCTCACCGTCCTGGCCCGCCCGCTCTGGCACGTCGCCCGCAACGCCGTGACCATCGCCCACGAGGGCGGCCACGGCCTGATCGCCCTGGTCACCGGCCGCAAACTGGCCGGCATCCGGCTGCACTCGGACACCTCCGGACTCACCCTCTCCTACGGCCGCCCCACCGGCCCCGGCATGGTCCTCACCGCCGCCGCCGGCTCCACCGCCCCCGCCCTGCTCGGCCTCGGCTGCGCCGCCCTGCTCGCCGCCGACCGGATCACCCTGCTGCTCTGGCTGGCGATCGTGCTGCTGCTCGCCCTGCTCCTGCGCATCCGCAACGCCTTCGGCTTCCTCACCGTGCTGGTCGCCGGCGGCGCCTTCTTCCTGGTCTCCTGGTTCGGCAGCGCCGAGGTCCAGGCCGGCTTCGCCTACCTCGGCTGCTGGTTCCTGCTCCTCGGCGCCGTCCGCCCCGTCCTGGAGCTCCAGCACCAGCGCCGGATCGGCTGGGCCCGCGACTCCGACGCCGACCAGCTCGCCCGGCTCACCCACGTCCCCGCCCTCGCCTGGGTCACCGTCTTCCTGCTCGTCGCCCTCGCCTGCCTCGCCCTCGGCGCCGCCTGGCTGCTCCAGCCCCTGCAGTGAGCCCACCGGGCCTCCCGCCGCCCGGCCGCGCGCCGAGAACGTTTCCGTACGGCCCCTAGACTTGCCCCATGACCGAGACCCTGTGGCCCGCCCCCGTCGCGACCAGCCCCGTCGACGCCACCGTCACCATCCCCGGCTCCAAGTCGGTCACCAACCGGGCCCTGGTGCTGGCGGCCCTCGCCGACGGGCCGGGCTGGGTGCGGCGCCCGCTGCGCAGCCGCGACTCCCAGCTGATGGCCGACGGCCTGCGCGCCCTCGGGGTCACCATCGAGGAGAAGGTCAACAACGACTCCGGCGGCACCGGCGGCGGCGAGGCCTGGCGGGTCATCCCCGCCCCCGCGCTGCTCGGCCCGGCCTCGGTCGACGTCGGCAACGCCGGCACCGTGATGCGCTTCCTGCCCCCGCTGGCCGTCCTGGCCGACGGCCCGGTCCACTTCGACGGCGACCCGCGCTGCTACGAGCGCCCCCAGCACGGCGTGATCAACGCCCTGCGCGCGCTCGGCGCCCGGATCGAGGACGGCGGCCGCGGCGCCTTCCCGCTGACGGTGCACGGCACCGGCTCGCTGGACGGCGGCCCGGTCGAGCTGGACGCCTCCTCCTCGTCCCAGTTCGTCTCCGCCCTGCTGCTCTCCGGCGCCCGCTACAACCACGGCATCGAGGTCCGCCACGTCGGCGGCCCGGTCCCGTCGCTGCCGCACATCCGGATGACCGTGGAGATGCTGCGGCTGGCCGGCGCCCAGGTCGACGCCCCCGAGGACGGCGGCGAGAAGGACGTCTGGCGGGTCACCCCGGGCGCCGTGATCGGCCGCGACCTGGTGGTCGAGCCGGACCTCTCCAACGCCGCGCCGTTCTTCGGCGCCGCGCTGGTCACCGGCGGCCGGGTCACCGTGCGGGACTGGCCCAAGCACACCTCCCAGCCCGGTGACCAGCTGCGCGAGATCTACACCCGGATGGGTGGCGCCTGCGAGTTCACCGACGAGGGCCTGCAGTTCACCGGCACCGGCCGGATCCACGGCATCGAGGCCGACCTGCACGACGTCGGCGAGCTCACCCCGGTGATCGCCGCCGTCGCCGCGCTCGCCGATTCCGAGTCCCACCTGTACGGCATCGCGCACCTGCGCCTGCACGAGACGGACCGGCTCGCCGCGCTCGCCAAGGAGATCAACGACCTGGGCGGCGACGTCACGGAGACCGAGGACGGTCTGCGGATCCGCCCGCGCCCGCTGCACGGGGGCGTCTTCCACACCTACGAGGACCACCGCCTCGCCACCGCCGCCGCCGTCCTCGGCCTCGCCGTCCCCGGCGTGGAGGTCGAGAACGTGGCCACCACCGCCAAGACCCTGCCCGACTTCCCGGGGATGTGGGCCGAACTGCTCGGCGAAGCGGCGGAAGCGACGGCGGGCGTCTGAGCGGAGACTGAGCACATGCGCCGCTACGGCAAGGACGCCGACGAGGACGACATCCGCAACCGCCCCGCCCGCCGGGGGTCCCGGCCGCGGACCCGGATCCGGCCCAAGCACGAGGACGCCGCCGAGGCGATGGTGCTGACCGTCGACCGCGGCCGGGTCACCTGCCTGGTCGACCCGGGGACGAAGCAGGAGCGCGAGGTCGTCGCCATGAAGGCCCGCGAGCTGGGCCGCAAGGGCGTCGTCGTCGGCGACATGGTCAACCTGGTCGGCGACCTCTCCGGGGACGCCGACACCCTGGCCCGGATCGTCCGGGTCGAGGAGCGCGGCTCGGTGCTGCGGCGCACGGCGGACGACGACGACCCGTACGAGCGGATCGTGGTCGCCAACGCCCAGCAGCTGGCGATCGTCACCGCCCTGGCCGACCCGGAGCCGCGCCCCCGGCTGATCGACCGCTGCCTGGTGGCGGCCTACGACGCGGGCATGGAGCCGCTGCTGGTGCTCACCAAGTCCGACCTCGCGCCGGCCTCGACGCTGCTGGACTCGTACGCCCCGCTGGGCATCACGTACGTGGTCACCCGCCGCGACGAGCTGGAGACCACCGGCGCCGAGGCCGTCCGCGAGCACCTGCGCGGGCTGTCCACGGTGTTCATCGGCCACTCGGGCGTCGGCAAGACCACCCTGGTCAACGCGCTCGTCCCGGACCGCCAGCGGCAGACCGGGCGCGTCAACGCGGTGACCGGCCGCGGCCGGCACACCACCGTCTCCGCCCTGGCGCTGCGGCTGCCCCCGCCGCCCGGCGCCAAGCCGGGCTCGAAGAAGGCGCTGAACCCCGGCTGGGTGATCGACACGCCCGGCTTCCGCTCCTTCGGCCTCTCGCACATCGACCCGTCCCGGGTCATCCTCGCCTTCCCCGACCTGGAGCCCGGCACCGTCGACTGCCCGCGCGCGTGCAGCCACGACGAGCCGGACTGCGCGCTGGACGCCTGGGTCGCCGAGGGCCACGCCGAGGCCGCCCGGCTCTACTCGCTGCGCCGGCTGCTGGCCAGCAAGGAGGGCGAGCTCGACTGAGTCCGGCCGGGCCGGGCCCGTCCCCGGGTTCGGGGCCGGTGGCCCGTTCGAGGTGTCGGAGCGGGCTCACCTGGCGATCATAGGAAGGTCGGACCGTACCCGGTCCGACCTTCGATCGACAGGGAGGGCACGCGATGGCATGGGCCCTGGTGGTCCTGGCCGGCCTGCTGGAGACCGGCTTCGCGATCAACCTCAAGCTCAGCGAGGGTTTCACCAGGCTCTGGCCCACCATCAGCTTCTGCGTGTTCGCCCTCGGCAGCTTCGGCCTGCTCACCCTCTCGCTGAAGACCCTGCCGGTCGGCCCCGCCTACGCGGTGTGGACGGGCATCGGCGCGGCCGGCACCGCGATCTACGGCATGGTCTTCCTGAACGAGACCAGTTCGGTCCTCAAGCTGGTCTCGATCTCGCTGGTGATCGCCGGCGTCATCGGCCTCCAGCTCAGCGGCACGGCCCACTGAGCGGCTAGGGTTTCGGGCATGGCCGATTACCACGACGACCTCCGACTCGCCCATGTCCTCGCCGACTCGGCCGACTCGGTCACCCTGGAGCGCTTCCGCGCCCTCGACCTGAAGGTCGAGACCAAGCCCGACCTCACCCCGGTGAGCGACGCCGACAAGGCCGCCGAGGAGCTGGTGCGGAGCGTGCTCCAGCGCGCCCGCCCGCGCGACGCCGTCCTCGGCGAGGAGTTCGGCCTCCAGGGCTCGGGCCCGCGCCGCTGGGTGATCGACCCGATCGACGGCACCAAGAACTACATCCGCGGCGTCCCGGTCTGGGCCACCCTGATCGCCCTGCTGGAGGACGGCCCGGACGGCGTCGAGCGCCCGGTGGTCGGCATGGTCTCCGCCCCCGCGCTCCAGCGCCGCTGGTGGGCGGCCAAGGGCCTCGGGGCGTTCGGCGGCCGCAGCCTGGCCAAGGCCTCCCGGCTGCACGTCTCCGGCGTCTCCCGGATCGAGGACGCCTCCTTCTCCTACTCCTCGCTCACCGGCTGGGAGGAGCGCGGGCGCCTCGACCCGTTCCTGGACCTCACCCGCGCCTGCTGGCGCACCCGCGCCTACGGCGACTTCTGGTCCTACATGATGGTCGCCGAGGGCGCCGTCGACATCGCCGCCGAGCCCGAGCTGTCGCTGTGGGACATGGCGGCCAACTGCATCATCGTCGAGGAGGCCGGCGGCCGCTTCACCGGTCTGGACGGCGTCCCCGGCCCCGGCGGCGCCGACGCCGTCGCCTCCAACGGCCTGCTGCACGAGGAGGCCCTGCGCCGGCTGGGCGTCTGAGCCGGATCCTCGGGCCGAGGCGTGCGCGGGCCCCGGTGACCTGTGGGAGCAGGTCACCGGGGCCCGCCGTTCTCGCCCGGGTGCGCGGGGCTACTGCTTGCGCAGCTCCCGGACCGCCGCGTCCAGCCGCTGCCCGAAGTCGGCGTCGGCCTTGCGGAAGTTGTCGACCGCCCGCTCCACGATGTCCTCGCGGTCGGCCGAGACCTTGGCGATGAAGCCCGCCAGGTTGGCGACCAGGCGCTGCTTCTCCTCCTCGGAGAACAGCCGGTAGAGGTCGCCGGCCTGCACGAAGTCGTCGTCCTCGGCGTGCGAGGGCGCGATGTGGTTGCCGGTGAGGCCGTCGACGGCGGTTGCGGCCCACAGCGGACGGCCGGTCTGCACCGGGCCGCCGAAGCTGTTCGGCTCGTAGTTCTTCTGCCGGCCGTGGCGGCCGTCGTACAGGTAGCCGTCCCGGCTGTTGGTGCGGGCCTCGGTGGCGTGCGGACGGTTTACCGGCAGGTGGTCGGCGTTGATGCCGACCCGGTAGCGGTGGGCGTCGGCGTACGCGAACAGGCGGCCCTGGAGCATCTTGTCCGGGGACGGGCCGATGCCGGGCACGAAGTGCGCCGGGGAGAAGACCGACTGCTCGACCTCGGCGAAGACGTTGTCGGGGTTGCGGTTGAGCTCCAGCTTCCCGATCTCGATCGGCGGGTAGTCGGCGTGCGGCCAGACCTTGGTCAGGTCGAAGGGGTTGAAGCGGTAGTTCGCCGCGTCGGCCGCCGGCATGATCTGGACCTGCACCGTCCAGCTGGGGAACTCGCCGCGCTCGATCGACTCGCGCAGGTCGCGCTGGTGGCTGTCCGGGTCCTCGCCGGCGAGGGTGTTGGCCTCGGCCTGGGTGAGGTTGCGGATGCCCTGGTCGGTCTTGAAGTGGTACTTGACCCAGAAGTGCTCGCCGGCCTCGTTCTGCCACTGGTAGGTGTGCGAGCCGTAGCCGTTCATGTGCCGGTACGAGGCCGGGATGCCGCGGTCGCCGAACAGCCAGGTCACCTGGTGGGTGGCCTCGGGCGACAGGCCCCAGAAGTCCCAGACGTTGTCCGCCTCCTGCGAGCCGGTGTACGGGTCGCGCTTCTGGGTGTGGATGAAGTCGGGGAACTTGATGGCGTCCTTGATGAAGAACACCGGGGTGTTGTTGCCGACGAGGTCGTAGTTGCCCTCCTCGGTGTAGAACTTCAGCGCGAAGCCGCGCGGGTCGCGCACGGCGTCGGCCGCGCCGAGGTTGCCCGCCACCGTGGAGAAGCGCAGGAACGTCTCGGTCTGCTTGCCGACCTCGGAGAGGAACGCCGCCCGGGTCCAGGGCGTCAGGTCGGCGGTCACGGTGAAGGTGCCGTACGCGCCGGCGCCGCGGGCGTGCACCACGCGCTCCGGGATCCGCTCGCGGTTGAAGTGCGCGAGCTTCTCGAACAGCAGCTGGTCCTGGATGAGCGCCGGGCCCCCGGGGCCCGCCGTCTCGGTGTTCTGGTTGTCGGCGACGGGGGCACCCGCCTCCGTGGTCAGGGTCGGGCGCAGCTCGTCCTGGGTCGTCATGGGAGTGCCTCCGCGGTATCCGGTCGTGATGACACGATCCTAACTTGGACTTTGTCCAAGTCAATACTGGAACCAATCTCGGAGGGTGACCTACTCTGGAGGGCATGAGCGACCTGCTGGAGAGACTGCGCGCGAGAGGCTGGCGGCTGACCTCGCAGCGCCGGGTCGTGGCCGAGGTCCTGGACGGCGAACACGTCCACCTCACCGCGGACGAGGTGCACGCCCGCGCGACGACCCGACTGCCGGAGATCAGCCGCGCCACCGTCTACAACACGCTCGGCGAACTCGTCGCCCTCGGCGAGGTCCTGGAGGTCGCCGCCGACGGCCGCGCCAAGCGCTACGACCCCAACGCCCACCGCGCCCACCAGCACCTGATCTGCTCGGGCTGCGGCGCGATCCGCGACGTCCAGCCGCAGGGCGACCCGCTCGCCGCCCTCCCCGCCGCCGAGCGCTTCGGCTTCACCGTCACCGCCGCCGAGGTCACCTACCGCGGCCTGTGCCCGAACTGCCGCCCCTAGCCCGCCGGTTGCCCCCTGCCTCCCGGCTACCCCCAGCCGCCCCGGCCGAACCGCCGCCCCCAGCCGCCCGGTTGCCCCGCTACGCGCTCAACTCCGCGTTCAGCGCGCCCAGCAGCCGCCCGGCCCGCTCCGCCACCTCGGCCGGCCCGGAGTCGATCGCCCGCCGGCACCAGTTCTCCGCCTGCATCGGCTCCCCGCGGCGCAGCGCCAGCAGCGCCAGGCGCAGCGCCGCCCGGCCGTGCCCGGCGTCGGCGGCCCGGGTGTACCAGAGCATCGCCTCGGCCTC
>NZ_LFVW01000404.1:0-10673 GCF_001182915.1 Kitasatospora sp. MY 5-36 | reverse complement strand
CGCGCCGGGCCCGTTCGGCGGCCCGCCGGGCGGCGACCTCGCGGACCACGGCGGCGGCGGCCTCCTCGTGGGCGCGCTCGTTCTCGGCGCGCGCGTCGGCGGTCTCCAGGGTGGGCCAGCGGCGGTCTATCGCGGCGTTCATCGCGGCGCCGATGAGCACCGCGAGCGCCACCACGAAGATCCACAGCAGGACGGCCACCGGCGCCGCCAGCGAGCCGTACACCGAGGGGCCCTCGACCGAGCTGACCAGGTAGACCCGCAGGCCGACGCTGCAGAAGACCAGCACCACCAGGGCGACCAGGGCGCCGGGGATGTCCTCGCGCCACGGGGTCGAGACCGGGACGGCCAGGTGGAGAGGGTGGTCAGCGAGACGGTCAGCAGCACGATGGCGACCGGCCAGTAGAGCGCGCCGACCAGCCCGGACACCCCCGGTACGGCGTTCTCCAGCAGTCCCGGACCGACCATCAGCAGCGGCAGCACCAGCGAGCCGATCACCAGGGCGCCGAAGTAGAGGCTGAGCGACATCAGCCGGGTCTTGACGATGCCCCGCTTGCCGTCGAGCCCGTACATGACGGTGATGGTGTCGATGAAGATGTAGAGGGCCCTGGAGCCGGACCACAGGGACAGCAGGAAGCCGATCGAGACGAGGTCGGGCCGGGTGCGGTCGAACACCCCGTCCAGCAGCGGGACCACGACCTCGTTGACGGAGGAGTCCGACAGCACCGTCCCGGAGGCCGAGAGGATGCTCTTCTTGAGCCCGGCGATGGTGCCCGCGCCGACGAACTCGTCGAGGTAGCCGAGGGTGCCGGCCAGCCCGAGCAGCAGCGGCGGGATCGACAGCAGGGTGAAGAAGGCCGCCTCCGCGGCGAGCCCGGTGACCCGGTACTCGACGCAGGTGTTGGTGGTGTCCCTGATCAGTTCCCACGCCGTGCGGCGCCAGGTGGCCTGTTTGGCCGCGCGCCGGGAGCCCTTGCCCCGCCGCCGGGAGGGCCGCTCGGCGTTCGCTCTGCTCGTATCGCCTGCTGCTTGCACAGGGCCAACCGTATCGGGCCGGGGCCCGGCGGTTGATCTCCCCGGGGGTACGGGCGCGTGGCCGGGCGGGGTGGGGGCGCGTCGCCGGACGCGTCGCCGGACGTCCGGGCGGGGAGCGGCGGGAACATCCGGATGTCCCACATGACGAAACCTCAGAGTCCAGTATCTGGATGTTAGTGGACCGCGAGTCCCGCGCCGTGCGAATCTCTTGCCATGCCTAGCGCCGGAACCACCCTAGTAGGTCGACTCCACGTCGATCTCCTTCGCGTGTCCAGCGCCATCTGTCCGGTGACCTGAGCCCCCCGTCTCCGCCGCACCACCGCACCCGGCGCCGACCTTCCCGCCATCCCCGCCGCAGCGGATGCGCAGGCGCCCGCCCGGTCCCGGCCACCGCCCTCAAGACCTTGAAATCCGCAGGTCAGAGCGGTACCGCACGGCCGGACACGCCCCGCGACCCATTCGGCAGCAGCGCCATCCGCCCAGAAGGACTTCACCATGGCCACCTCCCCCGAGACCGTCGAGCCCACGGCCGACCGCGCCGCCGAGCGGCGCCCCGCAGCGGCCCGCAAGGTGACCCGCCACCGCGGCGAGGGCCAGTGGGGCATGGGCCACTACACCCCGCTGAACGCCAACGAGCAGTTCAAGAAGGACGACGACGGTCTCAATGTGCGGACACGTATTGAGACGATCTACGCGCACCGGGGCTTCGACTCCATCGACCCCGCCGACCTGCGCGGCCGGATGCGCTGGTGGGGGCTCTACACCCAGCGCAAGGAGGGCATCGACGGCGGCAAGACCGCGATCCTGGACCCGCACGAGCTGGACGCCGAGTTCTTCATGCTCCGGGTCCGCATCGACGGCGGCCGGCTGACCGTCCCCCAGCTGCGGGCGGTCGCCGAGGTCTCCGAGCAGTACGCGCGCGGCACCGCCGACCTGACCGACCGCCAGAACATCCAGTACCACTGGATCCGGATCGAGGACGTCCCGGCGATCTGGCAGAAGCTGGAGGCCGTCGGCCTGTCCACCACCGAGGCCTGCGGCGACACCCCGCGCGTCATCCTCGGCTCCCCGGTGGCCGGCATCGCCGAGGACGAGATCATCGACGGCACGCCCGCCATCGAGGAGATCCAGCGCCGCTTCATCGGCAACCCGGACTTCTCCAACCTGCCGCGCAAGTTCAAGAGCGCGGTCTCCGGCTCCCCGCTGCTGGACGTCGCGCACGAGATCAACGACGTCTCCTTCGTCGGCGTGGTCCACCCCGAGCACGGGCCCGGCTTCGACCTGTGGGTCGGCGGCGGCCTGTCCACCAACCCCAAGCTGGGCGTGCGGCTGGGCGCGTGGGTCCCGCTGGACGAGGTCGCGGACGTCTACGGCGGCGTCATCGGCATCTTCCGCGACTACGGCTACCGGCGCCTGCGCAACCGCGCCCGGCTGAAGTTCCTGGTCGCCGACTGGGGCGTGGAGAAGTTCCGCCGGGTCCTGGAGGAGGAGTACCTCGAGCGCCCGCTGCTCGACGGCCCCGCCCCGGCCGAGCCCGCCGCCCGCTGGCGCGACCACGTCGGCGTCCACCGGCAGAAGGACGGCCGCTACTACATCGGCTTCGCCCCGCGCGTCGGCCGGGTCGACGGCAAGCTGCTCGGCCGGATCGCCGACCTCGCCGCCGCCCACGGCAGCGACCGGGTGCGCACCACCGCCGAGCAGAAGATGATCGTCCTCGACATCGCCGAGGAGCACGTCGACTCCGTGGTGGCCGGCCTGGAGGCGCTCGACCTGCGGGTCACCCCCTCGCCGTTCCGCCGCGGCACCATGGCCTGCACCGGCATCGAGTACTGCAAGCTCGCCATCGTCGAGACCAAGGAGCGCGGCCGCACGCTCATCGACGAGCTGGAGCAGCGCCTGCCGGAGTTCGCCGAGCCGCTGACCATCAACATCAACGGCTGCCCGAACGCCTGCGCCCGCATCCAGGTCGCCGACATCGGCCTCAAGGGCCAGCTGGTCACCGACGAGCACGGCGAGCAGGTCGAGGGCTACCAGGTCCACCTCGGCGGCGCGCTCGGCCTGGAGGCCGGCTTCGGCCGCAAGGTCCGCGGCCTCAAGGTCACCAGCGCGGGCCTGCCCGACTACGTCGAGCGCGTGCTGACCCGCTACCAGGCCGACCGCACCGAGGGCGAGCGCTTCGCCCAGTGGGCGGCCCGGGCGACCGAGGAGCAGCTCTCGTGAGTGAGCGCGCTGCCCCTTTCTTCTGCCCCTACTGCGGGGACGAGGACCTGCGCCCCTCCGAGGCCGGGCACGGCGCCTGGGAGTGCCACGGGTGCCGCCGCGCCTTCCAGCTGAAGTTCCTCGGCCTGCTGTCACCGACCAACCACGGGGGTACGTCACATGAGCAGCACCGCGACTGACCACGAGGCGATAGCCGTCCGGGCCGGCCGCGAGCTGGAGGAGGCCACCGCCCAGGAGGTCCTGCGGTGGGCCGCGGACACCTTCGGCGCGCGGTTCTGCGTCACCTCCTCGATGGAGGACGCGGTGGTGACCCACCTGGCGTCCTCGGTGTTCCCGGGGGTGGACGTGGTGTTCCTGGACACCGGCTACCACTTCCCGGAGACCCTCGGGACGCGCGACGCGGTGGCCGCGACCATGCCGGTCAACGTCATCACGCTCACCCCGCTGCGGACGGTGGCCGAGCAGGACGCCGAGCACGGGCCGGCCCTGCACGACCGCGACCCGGACCTGTGCTGCTCGCTGCGCAAGGTCGAGCCGCTCAACCGGGGCCTGGCCGGCTACGACGCCTGGGCGACCGGGCTGCGCCGCGACGAGTCGCCGACCCGGGCGAACACCCCCGTGGTGTCCTGGGACCCGAAGCGCCGCAAGGTCAAGATCGCCCCGATCGCCCGCTGGACCCAGGAGGACGTGGACGCCTACGTCGCCGCCCACGGCGTGCTGCTCAACCCGCTGCTGTGGGAGGGCTACACCTCGATCGGCTGCTCCCCGTTGTCCTGCACCCGCAAGCCGGGCGAGGGTGAGGACGCCCGGGCCGGCCGCTGGTCCGGCTCCGGCAAGACCGAGTGCGGCATCCACCTCTGATTCGATCCGTTCTGATCGTCCGTCCATCCTCGTGTAAGGAAAGAACCGTGACAGCTGACACCCTGGCCGCCGACGGAGCCGCAGAGGCGGCCCGCACGGCCGCCCCGTGCGAGCGCGGCGCCACCGTGTGGCTGACCGGGCTGCCGAGCGCGGGCAAGACCACCCTGGCCTTCGCCCTCGCCGAGCGGCTGCGCGCCGAGGGCCACAAGGTCGAGGTCCTGGACGGCGACGAGATCCGCGAGTTCCTCTCCAAGGGCCTCGGCTTCTCCCGCGAGGACCGGCACACCAACGTCACCCGGATCGGCTTCGTCGCCGAGAAGCTGGCGGCCAACGGCGTCAAGGTGCTCGCCCCGGTGATCGCCCCGTTCGCGGACTCCCGCGCCGCGGTGCGCGAGCGGCACGCGGCGGCCGGCACCGAGTTCCTGGAGATCCACGTCGCCACCCCGGTCGAGCTGTGCGCCGAACGGGACGTCAAGGGCCTGTACGCCAAGCAGGCGGCCGGCGAGATCTCCGGCCTGACCGGCGTGGACGACCCGTACGAGGCCCCGGAGCGGCCGGAGCTGCGCCTCCAGACCCGGGGCCGCGCGGTCGCCGAGTCCGCCGCCGAGCTGCACGCCTTCCTGACCGAGAGGGGTCTGGCATGACCACCGAGACCGACAGCCCGGTCCGCACCGCCGGCGACCCCAACCAGAATTCAGGGGGGCCCTTCGCGCTGTCCCACCTGGACGCGCTGGAGGCCGAGTCGGTGCACATCTTCCGCGAGGTCGCGGGGGAGTTCGAACGCCCGGTGATCCTGTTCTCCGGCGGCAAGGACTCCATCGTCATGCTGCACCTGGCGCTCAAGGCCTTCGCGCCCGCCGCCGTCCCCTTCTCGCTGCTGCACGTCGACACCGGGCACAACTTCCCCGAGGTCATCGACTACCGCGACCGCGTCGCCGCGCGGCACGGCCTGCGCCTGCACGTCGCCCACGTCCAGGACTTCATCGACCGCGGCGTCCTGCGCGAGCGCCCCGACGGCACCCGCAACCCGCTGCAGACCGTGCCGCTGCTGGACGCCATCGAGACGAACCGCTTCGACGCGGTGTTCGGCGGCGGGCGCCGCGACGAGGAGAAGGCCCGCGCCAAGGAGCGCGTCTTCTCGCTGCGCGACGAGTTCGGCGCCTGGGACCCGCGCCGCCAGCGCCCCGAGCTGTGGTCGCTCTACAACGGCCGCCACGCGGTGGGCGAGCACGTGCGGGTCTTCCCGCTGTCCAACTGGACCGAGCTCGACGTGTGGCAGTACATCGAGCGCGAGGGCATCGAGCTGCCGGAGATCTACTACGCCCACGAGCGGGACGTCTTCGCCCGCAGCGGCATGTGGCTGACCGCCGGCGACTGGGGCGGCCCCAAGGAGCACGAGCCGGTCGAGCGGCGGCTGATCCGCTACCGCACCGTCGGCGACATGTCCTGCACCGGCGCCGTCGACTCCGACGCCACCACCATCGAGGCCGTCATCGCCGAGATCGCCGCCTCGCGCCTCACCGAGCGCGGTGCGACGCGGGCCGACGACAAGCTCTCCGAGGCCGCGATGGAAGACCGCAAGCGCGAGGGATACTTCTAATGAGCACCGCCACCAACGCCACCTCGCTGCTGCGCTTCGCCACCGCCGGCTCCGTCGACGACGGCAAGTCCACCCTCGTCGGCCGACTGCTGCACGACTCCAAGTCGGTGCTCGCCGACCAGCTGGAGGCCGTCGAGCACGCCTCCCGCAGCCGCGGCCAGGAGGCGCCCGACCTCGCCCTGCTCACCGACGGCCTGCGGGCCGAGCGCGAACAGGGCATCACCATCGACGTGGCCTACCGCTACTTCGCCACGCCCCGCCGGCGGTTCATCCTCGCCGACACCCCCGGGCACGTGCAGTACACCCGCAACATGGTCACCGGCGCCTCCACGGCCGAACTCGCCGTCGTCCTCGTCGACGCCCGCAACGGCGTCGTCGAGCAGACCCGCCGGCACGCCGCCGTCGCCGCCCTGCTGCGCGTGCCGCACGTCGTCCTCGCCGTCAACAAGATGGACCTGGTCGACTACGCCGAGCCCGTGTTCGCCGCCATCGCCGCCGAGTTCACCGCCTACGCCGCCTCGCTCGGCGTCAAGGACGTGCTGGCGGTCCCGATCTCCGCCCTCGCCGGGGACAACGTCGTGGAGCCGTCCGCGCACATGGACTGGTACGGCGGCCCGACCCTGCTGGAGCACCTGGAGACGGTGCCGGTCGGCAGCGACCCGGGCGCCGAGCCGGCCCGCTTCCCGGTCCAGTACGTCATCCGCCCGCAGACCGAGGAGCACCCCGACTACCGCGGCTACGCGGGCCAGTTGGCGTCCGGCGTGCTGCGCGTCGGCGACACCGTCACCGTCCTGCCGTCCGGCCACACCACCACCGTCGCCGGGATCGACGCCCTCGGCCGCCAGGCCGACGCCGCCTGGGCCCCGCAGTCGGTGACCGTCCGCCTCGCCGACGACCTGGACGTCTCCCGCGGCGACCTCATCGCCGCCGGCCCCGTGCCCGTCCCCACCAAGGACATCGAGGCCACCGTCAGCCACCTCAGCGAACGGCCGCTGCGCGCCGGCGACAAGGTCCTCCTCAAGCACACCACCCGCACCGTGCGGGCGCTGGTCAAGGACGTCGCCTACCGGATCGACATCACTGCGCCGATCGGCGAAGGGGGCTTGGAACAGCGCCCCGCCCCCGACGGGCTGAACGTCAACGACATCGGCCGGGTCGTCCTGCGCACCGCCGAGCCGCTGGCCCTGGACGGCTACTCCGACAACCGCCGCACCGGGTCGTTCCTGCTCATCGACCCGGCCGACGGCACCCCCCTCACCGCCGGCATGGCGGGCGAGGCCTTCGCCACCGTACCCACCACCGGCACACCCGACGAGGAGGACTGGGTCTGATGCCCAGCGAGGCGTTCTCGGGCATGGACAAGGAAGGCGGCCGCATCGGCAGCGGCGTCCTCGGCAGCGGCCAGGGCGGCCTGACCCGATGTGCGGGCCGACGGGGCTGAGAACGCCCTGTCACCGGGCTGTCTCCCCCCACAGCCGCCCGGCTTGCCCCCGGCACACCGCTGCCGCGCGCACCACCTTCCAACCGTCCGTCCGAGACCGCCTCCTGACGGTCCGTCCGCGAACAGGACTCTCGCCATGGCACCGAACCCGGCCCTCCCGCATACCCGCACCCGCCCCGACGCCGGGCGGATCAGACGCTCCGCGGCCGCCGCCGCGGCCGGCCTGACCGTGGCGGCCCTGCTGTCGTCCTGCAGCTACGGCTCCAAGGCGGACGACAAGTCCTCCGACGCCAAGGCCAACACCGCTGCCACCGCCGGGAGTTCCGGCGCGAAGCTGTCCGCGGACACGGTGAAGATCGGCTACTTCGCCAACCTCACCCACGGCACCCCGCTGGTCGGCCTCCAGGAGGGATTCTTCCAGAAGGAGCTCGGCGCCACCCAGGTCAAGACCCAGGTCTTCAACGCCGGCCCGGCCGAGATCGAGGCGCTGAACGCCGGCTCCATCGACATCGGCTGGATCGGCCCCTCCCCCGCGATCAACGGCTACACCAAGTCCGACGGCAAGTCCCTGAAGATCATCGGCGGTTCGGCCTCCGGCGGCGTCAAGCTGGTCGCCAACCCGGAGAAGATCGCCACCCTGGACGACCTCAAGGGCAAGAAGATCGCCACCCCGCAGCTCGGCAACACCCAGGACGTCGCCCTGCTCAACTACCTGGCGGGCAAGGGCTACAAGGTCGACGCGGCCACCGGCGCCGGCGACGTCTCGGTCGTGCGCACCGACAACAAGGTCACCCCCGACGCGTACAAGTCCGGCTCCATCGACGCCGCCTGGGTGCCCGAGCCCACCGCCTCCAAGCTGGTCACGCTCGGCGCGAAGGTCCTGCTCAACGAGAAGGACGTCTGGCCCGACAAGAAGTTCGTGATCACCAACATCATCGTCTCGCAGAAGTTCCTCACGGAGCACCCGGACGTGGTGGAGGCCGTGCTGCGCGGCTCGGTGAAGACCAACGCCTTCATCAAGGACAACTCCGACAAGGCCAAGGCCGACGCCAACGAGGCGATCAAGAAGGAGGCCGGCAACTCCCTGGAGCCCGCCATCCTCGACCCGGCCTGGGCCGACATCGACTTCCTGGACGACCCGCTGGCGAACACCCTCCAGGCCGAGGCCGACCACGCCGTCACCGCCGGGCTCCTCAAGAAGCCCAACCTGAACGGCATCTACGACCTCACCCTGCTGAACAAGGTCCTCGCCGCGGAGGGCCGGCCCGCCGTCGCGGACGCCGGACTCGGCGCCAAGTAGCGTCCGCAGCAAGGCCGTTCGTCACGACTCCGCGGTCCGGCCCCCGCCCGCCCGGTCGATCCCCGATCGATGCCCACCGGGACGGGCGGGGCCCGGGCCACGGCCCCGACCTCGCCAGACCACTCATCCAGGAGGTGCCCGGATGACCCCGGCACTGACCACCTCGGCGGACGCCCCCGGCGCCGACGCCCACGGCGGTGCGCCCGCCGTCCGGATCTCGCACGTGCACAAGTCCTTCGGCCGCCCCGGCGCCCAGACCCACGTCCTGGACGACATCACCCTCGACGTCGCCCCCGGCGAGTTCGTCACCCTGCTCGGCGCCTCCGGCTGCGGCAAGTCCACCCTGCTCAACCTCGTCGCCGGCCTCGACCGGCCCACCGCCGGCGGCATCGAGGTGCCCGGCGGCCGCCCCGCGCTGATGTTCCAGGAGCACGCGCTCTTCCCCTGGCTCACCGCCGGCAGGAACATCGAACTCGCCCTCAAGCTGGCCGGCGTCGCCCGCCCCGAGCGCCGCGCCGAAGCCGAGCGGCTGCTCGAACTCGTCCGCCTGGACGGCGCGTACGGCAAGCGCGTCCACGAGCTGTCCGGCGGCATGCGCCAGCGCGTCGCCATGGCCCGCGCCCTCGCCCAGGGCAGCAAGGTCCTGCTCATGGACGAGCCCTTCGCCGCCCTCGACGCCATCACCCGCGACGTCCTCCACGACGAGATCACCCGGATCTGGGCCGAACGGCAGCTGACCGTCCTGTTCGTCACCCACAACGTCCGCGAGGCCGTCCGCCTCGCCCAGCGGGTCGTCCTGCTCTCCTCCCGCCCCGGCCGGGTCGCCCGCGAATGGCACATCGACCTGCCCCAGCCGCGCCGCATCGAGTCCGCCGGCGTCGCCGACCTGTCCATCGAGATCACCGAAGAACTGCGTGGGGAGATCCGTCGCCATGGCCAGCACTGACACCACCCCCGTCCTGGACAAGAACGACAGGAACGACAAGCACGACCGGAACGACAGGGCCGCCGACACCGCGGGCGTCGGCGCCGGCCTGGACGCCCTCGACGCCGTCACCGCACAGCGCGGCTCCCTCGGCGAGGCCCTGCGCAGCAAGGCCCTGCCGCCGCTGATCGGCGTGCTCGTCGTGCTCGCGCTCTGGCAGGGCGCGTACAGCCTGGAGCTCACCTCCTCCTACAAGCTGCCCAGCCCCGCCGACGTGTGGCGCTCCGCCCAGGACCTCTGGTACCAGGGCACGCTGTTCTCGATCATCTGGACCAGCGTCTGGCGCGGCCTGTCCGGCTTCCTCCTCGCCGTGGTGATCGGCACCCCGATCGGCCTCGTCGTCGCCCGCATCAGACCGGTGCGCACCGCCATCGGGCCCGTCCTGCAGGGCCTGCAGTCGCTGCCCTCGGTCGCCTGGGTGCCCGCCGCCGTCATCTGGCTCGGCATCAACGACTCGATGATGTACGCCGTCATCCTGCTCGGCGCCGTCCCCTCCATCGCCAACGGCCTGGTCGCCGGCATCGACCAGGTCCCGCCGCTGTTCCTGCGGGCCGGACGCACCCTCGGCGCCACCGGCCTCACCGGCGCCCGGCACGTCCTCATCCCCGCCGCCCTGCCCGGCTACCTCGCCGGCCTCAAGCAGGGCTGGGCCTTCTCCTGGCGCTCCCTGATGGCCGCCGAACTCGTCGCCTCCTCCCCCGACCTGGGCCGCGGCCTCGGCCGCTTCCTGGAGGACCAGCGCGAGTTCTCCGACATGTCCGGCGTCCTGCTCGGCATCATCCTCATCCTCTTCGTCGGCATCGCCATCGAGCTCCTCGTCTTCACCCCCGTCGAGCGCCGGGTGCTGCGCAACCGCGGCCTGCTGGCCACCGGCAAGTGAGGCAGCGCTGATGCCCGCCCTCCTCCTGATCGCCCACGGCAGCCGCGACCCGCGCCACGCCGCGACGGTGGCCGCGCTCGTGGAGGAGGTGCGGGCCCAGCGGCCCGGCACCGAGGTCGCCACCGCCTACCTGGACCACTGCGCGCCGCGGATCCCCCAGGTGGTCGGACGGCTCGCGGACGCGGTGGCGGTGCCGCTGCTGCTCAACCGGGCCTTCCACGCCAAGCACGACATCCCGGCCGCCCTGCGCGCCGCCGGCTCCCGGCTGCCGGTCGCCGACGTGCTCGGCCCCTCCCCCCTGCTGCTGGCCGCCCTGGACCGCCGCCTCGCCGAGGCCGGCCTCGCGGTCGGCTC
>NZ_LFVW01000040.1:0-25356 GCF_001182915.1 Kitasatospora sp. MY 5-36 | reverse complement strand
GGGCGGGGGGCGGGAGGTGCGGGCTGCGCCGGTCCGGCGGTCCGGACGGCTCGGGGGTCGCGGGCGTGGCGCGGGCGGCGCTTCTCCAGGACGACCTGCGGGGCCGCCGTCGGGTCGCCGGTGACGGTGAGGGTGGCGGTCGGGCGGGTCCGGCGGCGGCGTACGGCGTCGCCGGCGCTGATCAGGACCGGCAGGAGGGTGAGCAGCAGGGCGATCCAGGCCCAGGTGCGCATCGCGACGTGGTCGTAGCCGGTGACGTAGGAGGCGGCGATCGCGCCCCCGAACACCAGCGTCCAGAACAGGTGGAAGCGGAAGGTGCCGAGCCGGTCGGTGCTGGCCGAACTGCCCTTGGGCGTCACCACGAAGCGGCTGCGGCGGCGGACCAGCGCCTGGAGCAGCGAGGCCGCGTAGACCGGACCGCAGAGCGCCGACATCACCATGCCCGCGACCCCGGAGGAGCCGGCCGGCTCGTGCGGGCTCACGTTGTGCTTGCGGTTCCAGGTGTAGAGCAGGAGCTGGAGCGCGGCGGCGTCGCTGTAGAGCATCATCCAGATCTCCGAGGAGACGTGCACGCCGGAGGCGCCGAAGCCCAGGTAGAGCACGCTGGACAGGCCGCCGAGCAGCCAGGTGAGCGCCGCCATCGGGTAGAAGCCCACCATCAGCGAGTAGTTGAGCAGCCGGCCGGGCGACAGCCGCCACAGCACCCGCCAGTACTGGGTGAACAGGGTCTCGTAGGTGCCGCGGCTCCAGCGCAGTTGCTGGGAGAAGAAGTCGGTCCAGGAGGACGGGCCTTCGCCGACCGCGAGCACGTCCGGGGTGTACACGGACTTCCAGCGTTCTCCGGTCTCCGGGTTCCGGCTCCGGTGGAACTCCAGACCGGTCGCCATGTCCTCGGTGATGGAGTCGTACAACCCGCCGATCGACTGGAGAGCGCTGATTCTGACGGCGTTGTTGGTGCCCACGAACATGGGCGCGCCGTAACGGTTTCCGGCGCGTTGGATGAGGGCGTGGAAGAGGTACTGCTGGCTCTCGGAGAATTTGGTGACGGCCGATCCCGAGCTGCGGTAGTTCCCGTACACCTGGGGGCCGACCACGAATGCCACGTCGGGGTCGCGGAAGTAGCCGAGCATCCGCTCGCAGAAGTCCGGCAGCGGAACGTGGTCGGTGTCCACGGACACCCAGAACTCGTAGTCGTCGCCGTGGGCCTGGAGCCAGGCGTTGTAGTTGCCGTGCTTGGTCCCGGCGCGGAACCGGCCCTTCGGCCGGTTCCAGTGCGGCCGGCCGGCGCGGGTGAAGTGGCGCACGCCCAGCTCGGCGCAGAGCTCCCGCATTGCAGGATCGTTTCCCTCGTCCAACAACCAGACGTCGTACGGTCCGTTGTGCCGGACGGCCCGCGCCGCCGTCAGCGTGGCCCGGACCATCTCCGGCGGCTCCTTGCCCGGCACGCAGGTGGTGAGGAAGGCGACCCGGGTGCCGGGCTCCGGCGTCACCGGGACCGGGTCGCGGGCGACCAGCGTGGCGTGGGTGTTGGAGACGACGTTGACCAGCCGGAACACCTCGACGACGGCGATGATGCCGATCATCACCTTGTCGCCGAGCAGCACCAGGGAGTTCGTCTCGTCCAGCCGCTCGGGCCAGTGCTCCGGCAGCAGCAGCCAGACCAGCAGCACCGCCTCCACCACGGGGGCGGCCATCAGCAGCAGCGCGGCGCGGATCCGGTGCGGCTCGCGGCGCAGCAGGCTGCGGTACCGGACGCGGTAGGGGGCCGCGGGGGGCGGCTCGTACAGGGCGGCTGTCGGGGCGGGGCCGTACGAGGTGGGGCTGTATGCGGTGGGGCTGTATGCGGTGGGGGCGTGCGGTCCGCCGGGGGAGGGCGGGTGCGGTGCGACCGGTTCGGGCCAGTAGACGCCGCCGCCGAGGTCGTCGTCCTCGTCCGGGTCGTACGCCGGGCCCGCGAGACGGCTGAAGTGGCCGTAGTCGTAAGGGGCTTCGGGTATGGGAAGGGCGCGCAGGGCGGCCTCGTCCAACTCCCCGGCGCCTCGCCCGTGGGCCGTTCCGACGCCCTTGCGTCGTGAGAACGGCGGCGTGGTCATAGCTGCTCCCCCCGGAGTTCGCGCCTTGCGCGGCTCGCTCGGTTCACTCGGCTCGCTCGGCTCTTGCGTGGGTCTGCCTCGACTCGGAGCCGTCCGGGTGGAACAGGGTGGAACCGGCCGGAATCAGCTGGAAACAGCTGGGAACAGCCGGAACCGGCTGGAACGAGACCCGGCGAACTGCGGTTCTCGGGCAGTTCCCGGGTCGTCCGGCAGATTCGGCGTGTGCGACCGGTTCGGTTGTGCGTCGGTACGGCGGCCTCGAATCCGGGATCCCGATGCACTTTCCAGCTTCCCCTCCGGGTACGTCGGGATCCTTGGCCGCCTCAACTCTCCCTGAGCGCAACGGTGATCGCAACCAGTCCGGGAGATCGCCGTCGCCCAGGCATGAAGATGCCACGGTTTCCGGCCGATCCGGCGGGCGTTGGTGCTAATGCGGTGAATTCGCTCCGGCCCGGGCGGTCCATGGAACTCGGTGGTGGTGGAGGGCTGTTGCGGAGTTGCCCGTGGAGCCGTTCGCGGGGTCGCTGTCGTGTGCCGGCGGGGGCAGCGGAACGGCCGGACCGCCCCTCGGGGCGATCCGGCCGTCCGTACGGGGCCGGGCTGGTCAGGCAGGCTGGTCGGCCGGGCTGGTCAGGCAGGCTGGTCAGAGCGGGGGCAGCAGGGGCGCGCCGGTCGCGGCCTGGACCTCGGCGAAGTCCACGCCCGGCGCCGTCTCCACGACCCGCAGCCCCTCCGGGGTCACGTCGACCACCGCGAGGTCGGTGACGATCCGGTCCACAACTCCCCGGCCGGTCGCGGGAAGTGACAGCTCCTCGACGATCTTCGGCGAGCCGTCCCGGGCGGTGTGCTCCATCACCACGATCAGCCGACGGGCCCCGTGCACCAGGTCCATCGCGCCGCCCATGCCCTTGACCATCTTGCCGGGAATCATCCAGTTGGCGAGGTCCCCGGCGGCCGAGACCTGCATCGCGCCGAGCACCGAGACGTCGATCCGCCCGGCCCGGATCATGCCGAAGGAGAAGGCGGAGTCGAAGTACGAGGCGCCGGCGGCGACCGTCACCGTCTCCTTCCCGGCGTTGATCAGGTCGGCGTGCTCGGCGCCCTCCTCCGGGTACGGGCCGACGCCGAGGATGCCGTTCTCCGAGTGGAGCACCACCTCGACGCCCGGCGGGAGGTGGTTGGGGATCAGGGTCGGCAGGCCGATGCCCAGGTTCACGTACTGGCCGTCGCGCAACTCGCGGGCGGCGCGGGCGGCCAGGGCGTTGCGGGGATCGAGAGCGGTGGCGGTGGTGGTGGCGCGGACTGCGGTCTCGGTGGGCATCGGCTCAGGCCTCCTGGAGTGCGGGGCGGACGGTCCGGCGCTCGATGCGGCGGTCCTCGGGGTCGGCGGTCACCACCCGGTCGACGTACACCCCGGGCAGGTGCACCGCGTCCGGAGGGAGCTCGCCCGGTTCGACGATCCGGTCCGCCTCGACCAGGGTGATCCGGCCCGCCGCCGCGCAGAGCGGGTTGAAGTTCCGGGCGGCGGCGTGGAACACGCAGTTGCCGTGCCGGTCCGCCACCTCGGCCCGGACCAGCGCGAAGTCCGCCGTGATCGCCTCCTCCAGCAGGTAGCGACGGCCGCCGAACTCCCGGACCTCCTTCGGCGGGGAGGCCAGGGCCACCGAGCCGTCGGCCGCGTAGCGCCAGGGCAGCCCGCCCTCCTCGACCTGGGTGCCGACCCCGGCCGGGGTGAAGAACGCCGGGATGCCGGCGCCGCCCGCCCGGAGCCGTTCGGCCAGCGTGCCCTGCGGGGTCAGCTCGACCTCCAGCTCGCCGGAGAGGTACTGCCGGGCGAACTCCTTGTTCTCCCCGACGTACGAGGAGGTCATCCGGGCGATCCGGCCCGCCCGCAGCAGCAGGCCCAGCCCCCAGTCGTCCACCCCGCAGTTGTTCGAGACCACCCGCAGTCCGGTGGCGCCGGAGTCCACCAGGGCGCCGATCAGCGTGCTGGGGATGCCGCAGAGGCCGAAGCCGCCGACGGCCAGCACCGCGCCGTCGGGAACGTCCCCGACGGCGTCGGCGGGGGAGTCCAGGACCTTGTCCAAGGGGTCACCTCGTGAGGGAGTGGGCGGAGGGGGTGGAAGAGGAAGGGGCGGAGCGCGGCCGGGGTGGTGCGGCGGCCGGGGCAGGTGGGACGGGCAGGTGGGAGGGGCGGCCGGCGGGCTCGGCCGCCGCGCGGAGCCCGTGGCCGTACCAGGCCGGGCTGGGGTCCTGCCTGGGCCGGACCGGGGTCGGGCACGCCGCTGGGGTTGGCTGCCGTCGGACGGGCTCCGCGCCCCTCCACCGTCACCGGGCAGGGGTGGGCACAGCCATGGCGGCCACCCCCATGGGTGGGCGCGGAGCCGTGTCGGCGGGCCACACCCGGGCGCCCGGGGGACGGCGGCGGGCCGACGGTATGTCGACCAGATCCACATCCCGACCGGCTGATACGTCGACCGGGCACATGTCGCCGTTCCCACCGCACACCTACGGTTCCCGCATCCACCCGCCGCACTTCAGGAGTCGGTCACCATGCGCAGCTCGACAAACCCCTCCAGGACCGCCTCCGGCGTTCGCCTGGGCGACTCCCTGACCGGCGGCCCGGCCCGGAAGCTCGCCGCCCTCGCGGCCTGCGTCCTGCTGGCCTCGGGCTGCGCCAAGGCCGGTACGGCCGGGACGAGCGCGGCGGACGGTGGATCGAAGGGCCCGATCAAGGTCGGCCTGGTGTACTCCAAGACCGGGCCGCTGGCCGCCTACGGCAAGCAGTACCTGGAGGGCTTCAAGGCCGGCCTGAGCTACGCGACCAAGGGCACCGGCGCGGTCGACGGGCACAAGATCGAGTTCGAGGAGCAGGACGACGCCGGCGACCCGGCCAAGGCGGTGTCCGCCGCCAAGGACCTGATCGGCAAGGGCTACAAGGTGCTGGCCGGTTCCACCGCCTCCGGTGTGGCCCTCCAGGTCGGCCCGATCGCCGCCCAGAACAAGGTGCTCTTCATCAGCGGCCCGGCCGCCGCCGACAAGGCCACCGGTCTGAACAAGTACACCTTCCGTTCCGGCCGCCAGTCCTACCAGGACATCAAGACCGCGGCCTCGTTCATCGGTGACGCCAAGGGCAAGAAGGTCACCGTGCTCGCCCAGGACAACGCCTTCGGCCAGGCCAACGTGGCCGCCGTGAAGGCGCTGCTCGGTGCCGAGGGCGCGACGGTCGACCAGGTGCTCGCCCCGCCGAGCGCCACCGACCTCACCCCCTTCGCCACCCAGGCCAAGACCGCCAAGCCCGACCTGCTGTTCGTCGCCTGGGCCGGCGACACCGCCTCGGCCCTGTGGACGGCGCTCAACCAGCAGGACGTGTTCGCCGACACCAAGGTCGTGACCGGCCTCGACCTGGCCGCCTCCTACCCGCTGTTCGGCCCGGCCGCCGAGAAGATCTCCTTCCTGAACCACTACTTCGACGGCGCCGCCGGCACCCCGGTGGAGAAGGCCATGACCGATGCCGTCACCGCCGCCGGAGGGAAGACGGACATCTTCACCCCGGACGGCTTCACCGCCGCCCAGATGATCGTGCACGCCGTCGAGTCCAACCACGGTTCCGCCGACGACACCTCGGCCCTGGTCAAGGCCCTGGAGGGCTGGAGCTTCGACGGGGTGAAGGGGAAGACCACGGTCCGCGCCGAGGACCACGCCCTGCTCCAGCCGATGTTCCAGGTGCGGCTGACCGGCAGCGGTGCCGCCGCCAAGCCCTCGGTGGAGAAGACCCTGACCGCGGACGAGGCGGCACCCCCGGTCACCCCGATGGCGGGCTGATCCCGATGCCCGCCCGCACCACGTCGACTCCTTCCGCCTCCTCGGCTGCCTCCGCCGCGTCCACCTCGTCCGCGCGGTCCTCCGCGTCCTCCTCTCCGGTGCTGCGTCTGGACGGGCTCGGCTGGGCCGTCCGCGGCGTGCCGATCGTCGAGGACGTCTCCTTCTCGGTCGGCGAAGGCGAGTTCATCGCCTTCATCGGGCCCAACGGCGCCGGCAAGACCTCCCTCTTCAATCTGATCTCGGGCATCTACCCGGCGACCCACGGCAGCCTCCACCTCGACGGCGCCGACATCACCGCCGAGACGGTGCACGCCAGGGCCCGCCGCGGGCTCGGCCGCACCTTCCAGACCTCCTCCCTCTGGCCGGGGATGACCGTCGCCGATCACGTCCGCCTGGCCGCCCAGGCGGCGGCCGGGCCGGGTGCCTCGTACCGGCTCTGGCGCCGCGCCGAACGCTACGAGCAGCAGCTGGCCGACACCCTGGAACGCACCGATCTCACCCACCGCGCGGACACCCTGGCCAGTGCGCTCTCGCACGGGGAGAAGCGCAAGCTGGAGCTGGCCGTCCTGCTGGTCTCGGAGCCCCGGCTGATCCTGCTGGACGAGCCGATGGCCGGAGTCAGCGCGGAGGAGGTGCCCGCCCTCACCGAGCTGATCCGTTCCGTGCACCGTGACCTGGGCCGGACCGTCCTGATGGTCGAGCACCACATGGACGTCCTGCTCGGCCTCGCCGACCGGCTCGCGGTGATGCACCACGGCACGCTGCTCGCCCTGGACACCCCCGAGGCCGTGATGGCCGACCCGACCGTGCAACAGGCCTACCTGGGTGAGGCGTTGTGACCTCCTCTCCGTTCTCCGCTCAGCGCCCCGCTCCTTCGGCGCGCTCCGCCTCCTCTCCGTCGTCCGCGTCCTCGCCGTCGTCCGCTGCCGAACCCCTCCTCTCCGTCCGCGATCTGCGGGTGGTCATCGACGGGCTGCACATCCTGCACGGCGTCGACTTCGACGTGGCCCCCGTCGGGGTGACCGCGCTCCTCGGCCGCAACGGCGCCGGGAAGACCACCACCGTCAAGGCCGTCATGGGCCTGGTGCCGCGCACCGGAAGCATCCGGCTGTCCGGCTCCGAACTCTCCTCCCTTCCCACGCATCTGGTCGTTCGTCATGGCATCGGCTACGCGCCCGAGGACCGGGGGATCTTCGCCGGCCTCACGGTCGCCGAGAACCTCCGCCTCGCCGAGCGCGCTGCCGGGAGCGCGAGCGGGAGTGGGAGTGGCGGCGAGGCCGGTGAGCCCAACTACGCACTCGTCCACGAGCTCTTCCCCGAACTCAAGCAGCGGGCCGGGCAATTGGCCGGGACGCTCTCCGGCGGCCAGCAGCAGATGGTGGCGATCGGCCGGACGCTGCTCAACTGCAACCGGTTGATCATCGCCGACGAGCCCACCAAGGGCCTGGCCCCGAAGATCGTCGCCGAGGTGGCCGAGGTGCTGGCGCGTGCGGCCGAGGCCGTGCCCGTCCTCCTGGTCGAGCAGAACCTCGCCCTCGTCCGCCGGCTGGCCGGCACCTGCGCCGTCCTGGCCGACGGCCGTACCGCCCACCGCGGAGACACCGCCGAGCTGTTGGCCGACGAGGAGGCCGCCCGCCGCCTGCTCGGCGTCGGCTCACGTCACCCGCTCGCCGGCGGGCCCCGGCCCGCCGCCTCCCCGGCCGCCCCTGTCGTCACCGCCGAGGTGAAGCCCTGATGGACACTGTCGTCCTCCTTTTCTGTACCGGACTCGGTCTCGGTGCGCTGTACTTCCTGGTCGCCTCCGGTCTGTCGCTGATCTTCGGTCTGATGGACGTGCTCAACTTCGCGCACGGCGCCCTGCTCTCGATCGGCGCCTACGCCACCTGGTGGGCCGGTGCCGAGGCCGGTCTCTCCTTCTGGCTCGCGGTGCCGTTCGGCACCCTGGTCGGAACGGCCGCCGCCGTCCTGCTGGAGCTCTTCCTGATCCGGCCGCTCTACAACCGGCCGCGCGACCAGATCCTTGCCACCGTCGGGGTCGGGCTCGCCGTACCCGCCCTGCTGATGGGGATCTGGGGCGCGGACTCCCGCCCCTTCCCGCAGCCGGAGCTGCTGTCCGGCACCTGGCACGTGCTCGGGGCGACCGTCCCGGTCAACCGCTTCGTGCTGGTGGCCGCCGCCGCCCTGCTGCTGCTCGCTCTTCGGTTGTTCCTCGCCCGCACCCGCTACGGGCTGATCGTCCGGGCCGGCGTCGAGGACCGGGCGATGGTCACGGCGCTCGGCATCGACGTCCGGAAGGCGTTCACCCTCGTCTTCGCCCTCGGCGGGGCGGCCGCCGCCCTCGGTGGCGCCCTCGGCGGCCTCTACTTCGGTTCGGTCAATCCCGGCCAGGGGACCGGCCTGCTCATCTTCGCCTTCGTCGTCGTGGTGATGGGCGGCATGGGCTCCGTGACCGGAGCCGCCGTCGCCTCGGTGGGCGTCGGCCTCGTCCAGCAGTTCGCCAACTACTACACCGGCGCCGGGCTCGGCGACCTCTCGGTCGTCGTCCTGCTCGCCGTGCTGCTTCTCGTCCGACCCCGTGGACTCACCGGGAGGCTCGCGTGAGCGCCGAAACACCGATCACGAGCACCGGTGGCCCCGCGGCCGGCCGCAGCGCCGCCGCTCCGGCAGGGGGGACTGACACCAGCCCTGCCGTGACCACCATGTCAGCAGAGGGGACTGACACCAGCTCCACCGACACCGCCACTGTGGCAAGGGGGACTGACACCGGCCTTGCCGAGACCCATTGTGAACACAGGGCCGAGTCCGGCGCCATCCCTCGAACGGGTGATCCAGTCACTAATCGCTGGACTGGCGTGCACAGAGCGCTACGCTGGTGGCCGATCGCTCTGCTGATCACGCTCCTTGTCGCCCCATACAGTGCGCTTCCCGTCCCGGGACTGCTCGACGGCCCGCTCGGCAGCCCCGGAAGCCTCCAACTGCTCGCCCTGTGCCTCCTCTACGGCGGGCTCGCCACCGGTTACGACCTCCTGCTCGGTCGGACCGGACTGCTCTCCTTCGGCCACGCGCTCTACTTCGCGACCGGCCTCTACGCCACCGACCTCGGCATGCTGGAGCTGCGACTGCCGTTCGCCGCCGCCGCGGTGTTCGGCGTCTCCTGCTCCGTCCTGCTGGCCCTGCTGCTCGGCTCGGTCAGCCTGCGCGTCACCGGCATCGGCTTCTCCATGGTCACCCTCGCCTTCGCCCAGGCCGGCTCGATCCTCGTCCAGCGCAACCCCGGTGGCGCCACCGGTGGCGAGGAGGGCCGGTCCGCCCCGGCCGACCTGCTGCCCTCCGGCCTGCTCGGGATCGAGAACACCGCCAACCTCTACTGGATCGCCGTCGGCTACCTGGTGCTGACGGTCGCCGCGGTCCACTGGGCCGTCAAGTCCCCGATCGGCCGGGTCTGGGAGGGCATCAAGGAGAACGAACGCCGGGTCGAGGTGCTCGGACTGCGGCCGTACGGCTACAAGTTGGTCGCCTTCGTGCTGGCCGGCGGACTCGCCGGGCTGGGCGGGGTGGTCTACCTGCTGCTGACCGGTGGCGCCACTCCGCAGGCCGCCACCTCGGACGCCACGCTCGCGCTCCTGGTCATGGTCGTCCTCGGCGGCTCCGGCACCCGCTGGGGGCCGCTGCTCGGCGGTGTCCTCTACACCTGGGCGAGCCACCGGCTCGGCGACCTCGCCAACTCGTCGGCCGTCGCCGACCTTCCGGCGGTGCTGCGCGTGCCGCTCTCCCAACCCCTGTTCCTGCTGGGCGCCCTGTTCGTCGCCGTGGTCTACCTGCTGCCCGGCGGCCTGGCTAGACTGCCTGCCCGCATCCGATCCGCCCGCACCGGCCGTTCCGCCCCGGCGCCGGCCGGCCCCGGAACCGCCCACCCCACCGGAGGTACCCCCGCGTGAGCCAGTCGCCGCTGAAGCCCGAGGAGTTGACCGTCCCCGTGCCCGGTGGGGACCTGGCCGTCCTGCGCTGGCCCGCCGAGGACCCGCAGGCCCCGACGGTCGTGGCGGTGCACGGCATCACCGCCAACGGCCTCGCCTGGTACGAGGTCGCCCGCCGGCTCGCCGGCCGGGTCACCCTGCTCGCGCCCGACCTGCGGGGCCGCGGCGCCAGCCGCTCGGTCACCGGACCGTACGGACTGGCCCGGCACGCCGATGACGTGGCCGCGCTGATCGGCGCGCTCGGCTCGGGGCCCGTCACGGTGGTCGGCCACTCGATGGGGGCCTGGGTCACCGCCCTGGCCGCCGTCCGGCACCCCGACCTGGTCCGCCGCGTCCTGCTGGTCGACGGGGCGGTGACCTTCCCGCTGCCGCAGGGCGTCCGCGAGGAGGACGCCCTGGCCGCGGTGCTCGGCCCCGCGCTGGCCCGGCTGTCCACGACCTTCCCGGACCGGGAGGCCTACCGGGAGTTCTGGCGCGGGCACCCCGCCTTCGCCGGCGAGTGGACCGAGGGGATCGACGCCTACACCCAGCGCGACCTGGTCGGCGCGGAGCCCGAACTGCGCTCCTCCTGCGTGCTGGAGGCCGTGCAGGCCGACGGCGCCCAGGTCCTGCTGGACGAGGACGCGGCCGCCGCCGTGCACCGGCTGCCCTGCCCGGCCGACCTGATCTGGGCCGAGCGCGGCCTGTTCGACGAGCCGCAGGGCCTCTACGACCACGAGCGGATCGGGCTGGCCGGACTGGACCCGGAGCGGGTTCCGGCCTCGCCGGTGCCGGACACCAACCACTACTCGATCCTCTGGGGCGAGGCCGGGGCGGACCGCATCGTCCGCATCCTGCTCGCGGACGCCCTCACCGCCGGGTAGCCGGTCCGCCCCGGAGCGCCGACCGGGAACCGATCAGGACGCAGACCGGAACGCCGACGGCCGGCGGGGACCCGCACCCCCGCCGGCCGCCGCCGGTGCCCCGTCCCGCCGCTCCCCGGCGGGTCAGCCCGCCGTGCCGAGGAAGCTCTCCCAGCCGCCCGCCGGCGCCTGGCCGACGTTGAGCGAGCGCAGCTTGCGCAGGGTGGACTGGTCCTGCACCTCCAGCCACTCGACGAGCTGCTTGAAGGAGACCAGTCGGACGTCGGGCTTGCCCGCGATGGTCTTGAGGGTCTCCTCGACGGCGTCCATGTAGATGCCGCCGTTCCACTGCTCGAAGTGGTTGCCGACGAAGAACGGCGCGCGGTTGCCGTTGTACGCGCGCTCGAAGCCCGCCAGGTAGGAGTTGGTGGCCTGGGTGCGCCAGTCGCCGTACTTGGCCGGGTCGCCCTTGGTGCTGCCGGCGGACTGGTTGGCCAGGATGTTGTAGTCCATCGACAGGACCTGGAAGGTGTGCCCGGGGAACGGGATGGACTGCAGCGGGAAGTCCCAGACCTTGCCGTCCTGCACCTTCTGCGGCCATATCTGCAGGCCGCCCGAGGAACTGGCGTCGTACTTCCAGCCCAGCTTGGCGATGGTCGGCAGCAGCGCCTTCTGGCCCTCCAGGCACGGGGTGCGGCCGCCGATCAGCTCCTTCTTGTAGTCGAAGGGGAGCGGGTCGACATCGGTGAAACCGGTGTTGGTCCGCCACTGGGTGACGAAGCCGATCGCCTGGTCGATCTCGCTCTGCCAGTCCTCCGGGGTCCACACGTTGACCCCGTTCTTGTCCGGACGGCTGGAGCAGAAGTGCCCGTTGAAGTGGGTGCCGATCTCGTGCCCGGCCAGCCAGGCCTGGCTGACGAGCTTGAGCGTGCTCTTCACCGCGCCGTCCGACAGGTACGGGATGTCGGAGGCGCCGACCGAGTGCTTCGGCGGGTGGTAGAGGTCCGCCTTGCCCTTGGGCAGGGCGTAGATGCCCGAGAGGAAGAAGGTCATCGTGGCCTTGTGCTGCTCCGCCAGCTTCAGGAAGCGGGGGAACTGGCCGTCCTCGGTGCCGCCGGCGCCGTCCCAGGAGAAGACCACGAACTGGGGCGGCCGCTCGCCCGGCTTGAGCTTCTCGGGCTTGGGCTGGTTCGGCTGCGGGCCGGTGTCCGCGTTGGAACCGTCGCCGATCGGGGTGCCCTTGGGCACCACCGCCTGGGTGGGGTCGCCGCTGCCGCCCTGGGTGGTGCTCGCGCCGCCGGGGCCGGGGGAGGGGGAGCCCTGGCCCGAGCCGGACCCGCCGCTGGAGCAGGCCGCGACCGCGCCGAGGGCCGCGGTCGCGGCGGTTGCGCTGAGCACCGTCCTGCGCGAGATGCTGGTCATGGTCTCCCCTGGGTGCCGATACCGGTGGTGAGGGCGGCCCGCGGCCGCACCGGTCAAATCGGGCAATTGATGAATATTCCGCCGTTAGCATGTCATGTCGCCGCAGCGGTCACCAAGGTCGCCGAGCGCTGACGACTCTCAACACGCCGGGCGCATACGGCTGGGCTGCGGGGATGCCTCGACTGTTGCCGTCCTGTGACGCTTCCCGCCCCGTGCGGTCCGGTCAGTACGCTACCGCCGGTCGGTCCGCTCCCCGCCGGAGTTCGTCAGCGTTCGGCCCGGTTGGTCGCCCTTTTGGGAAAACTTTTGCCCCTTGCTGGGCCGGGCAGCCCGAAGCCCGCTATGGGGCCGCTCCGGGCGGGCCGGGCGGGAGGGGAAAGGAGGGAGAGAAGGGGGAGAGGCGTCCCGGAGGGCCGTCAGAGCGCGGCGAGTCGCCGGGTGCGGCGCACCATGCGTGCGATCGCGGTGCTGATGGCGGTGGCCGCCGCGCAGGAGACCACGAGGCTCAGCCAGGCGGTGTTGAACCAGTGGCTGTTCAGCCAGCCCAGCGTCACGATGTAGGCGGCCCAGACCAGTGCCGCCAGTGCCGACCAGTGCAGGAACCGGTGCGGATGGGCGGGGGAGTGGCCGATGGCCAGGTCGAGGACGGTCCGGCCGGCCGGGACGAACCGCGCGACCACCACCATCGCGGCGGCCGCTCCGTGGGGGCGTTCGATCAGGGCCTCCTGGACCCGGGTCACGCTGGCCGCCAGTTTCGGGCGCCGGGCGAGCCGGCGGTGCAGCACCGGGGCACCGCGCCGGGCCAGGTTCAGCAGCAGGAGGTCGCCCAGGAAGGAGGCCACCGCCACGCCCAGTCCGAGCATCAGGGGCGCGCCGTTGATCTGCGAGGTCTTGAGCACGGCCAGGATGACCAGCGTCCCGCTGGGGATGAACGGCAGGAGGGCGTCCCCGAGCACGGCGACGAGCGCCAGCGCGCAGATCCACGAGGATCCGATCGCGGCCACGAAGTTCAAGACCCTTTACTCCCTCCGTGCCTCCCGGGGGAGCAGGTGGCTGCAGGGGTCAACGCTAGCGCCTCGACTTTTCATGCCATGAAGCACCCCGGTATGGCATGGATCACGAGTGCTGATTCCGGCTGTGCCCCGAGGCGGCGGGGCCGTGCGTCCGGGCCGTATGTCCGGGTCGGCCGGGGTGAGGGGCGCCCGGGCGGCGGAGGGCCGCCGAAGCCGAACGAGCCCCCGGGGCGGGGTGCCGCGCCGAGGGCTCGCAGTGATCGTCCGGTGCTGGTCCAGCCCGACGATCTTGCTGGTGGAGTGCGGATCCCGCTCCGGCGGTCCGCCTCTGGGCCCAAGCCTGCCGGACGCCGACCCCCGGTCGCGAGGGCCCGGGCTGGCGACTTCCGGCGCTGGCGGGAAGTCGCCAGCCGTGTTCGCCCACTGGCTCTCCGTCAGCCGAACGGTCGGTCGGACGCCCGTGCGAAATGGCCGAAACCCACTCGGACCGTGGCCGGACGACATCCCCGAGGCGGGAACAGCGAGCCCCCGGCCGTGGTTGACCCCGGTCGGCGACAGCGACCGGCGGACCACCCGGGCCCGCGCGGCCGGCCACGACGGCCGGCTCAAGGACGGCAGCCAGGAGGGCGGACGGGATGACCACCGAGGACCAGCAGGAGCACGGGGCCGAACCGGCGGCCGACACGGCGATCCGGGGCACCGTCCGGGGAACGGCACCCGCCCCGCTCTCCATCCTCGACCTGGCCACGGTCGGCGTCGGCCACACGCCCGCCGAGGCCCTCGCCGCCACCACCGAACTGGCCCGCCGGGCCGAACAGTGGGGCTACCACCGCTTCTGGGTGGCCGAGCACCACGGCATGCCCGGAGTGGCCAGCTCCACCCCCGCCGTCCTGCTCGCCCACCTCGGGGCCAACACCACCACGCTGCGGCTCGGCTCCGGCGGCGTCATGCTCCCCAACCACGCCCCGCTGGCCATCGCCGAGCAGTTCGGCCTGCTGGAAGCCCTGCACCCCGGGCGGATCGACCTCGGACTCGGCCGCGCCCCCGGCACCGACCAGGCCACCGCCCGGGCGCTGCGCCGCGGCCTCGCCGAAGGCGCGGACGACTTCCCGCAGCAGCTCGCCGAGCTGACCCACTTCCTCGACGGAGACTTCCCGGACGGCCACCCGTACGCCCGGCTGACGGCCGTCCCCAAGGGCGAGGGCCGCCCGCCGGTCTGGCTGCTCGGCTCCTCCGGCTTCAGCGCCCAGCTGGCGGGCCGCCTCGGCCTCCCGTTCGCCTTCGCCCACCACTTCAGCAGCGCGAACACCGTCCCGGCGCTGGACCTCTACCGCTCGTCCTTCCGCCCCTCCGCCGTGCTCGCCGAGCCGTACGCGCTGATCGGCGTGAGCGCGGTCGCCGCCGACGACGAGCCCTCGGCCCGGCGCCTCGCCCGCTCCGCGGCCCTCGGCATGCTCCGCCTGCGGCGCGGCAACCCCGGCCCGATCCCTACCCCGCAGGAGGCCGAGGAGTACCCGTACAGCCCGGTCGAGGCCGACTTCGTCGACAGCTGGCTCGACAACGTCGTGCTCGGCGACCCGGGCCGGGTCGCCGACGGGCTGGAGGCCCTGCGCAAGCGGACCGGCGTGGACGAGCTGATGGTCACGTCGCACATCCACGGCCACGAGGCCCGGCTCCGCTCGTACGGCCTGATCGCCGAGGCGTACGGCCTGACGGCGACGGTGTGACGGCTGCGGCCTGACGGCTGTGGCGAGACCGGCCGCCGGGACTGGCGGCCCGCGGTCCTGCCACGGCCGTGACCGCCGCCGGGAGGTCCGACGCCGCGCCCCGGGCCGGCCGGGGCGCGGGCCGAGCGCCACGCGGTGGTGGGCCACACCACCGCGGGCCGGGCGGACCGAGCCGTCGGCCCGCGACTGTTGCTCACTGCGACCGCCTCGCCCCCGACCGCCTCGACCCGCCCTCGCCGTGTAGGGCGGGACGGCCGTCGCGGAGTATGGCCGCGGCGGGTTCGGCTTCGCTGGGGGGCGGGCGAAGTACCGGCCCTGGGCGGGCGCCGGCCGAGGCCCCACCTTGTTCCGGCCCGCCCCTGCGGCTAGCGGCCCTGTAGGGCGGGGCGGCCGTCGCGGAGTATGGCCGCGACGAGTTCGGCCTCGCCGGGGCGGGCGAAGTACCAGCCCTGGGCGGTGTCGCAGCCGGTCAGCCGCAGGCGTTCGGCCTGGGCGGCGCTCTCGATGCCCTCGGCGGTGACGGTCAGGCCGAGGGTGTGGGCGAGCTGCACCATCGCGCCGACGATCTGCTCGTCCGCGTCGCTGCGGCGGGAGCCGAGTTCCGGGCGGCCGGGCCGGTCCGTCGGGGAGGGCTCGCGGAAGCCCTCGATGAAGGTGCCGTCGAGTTTGAGCACGTGCACCGGCAGCCGGGAGAGGTAGGCCAGGTTGGAGTAGCCGGTGCCGAAGTCGTCGATCGCGATCCGCACGCCCATGTCGGCGAGCGCCTGGAGGGCCTGGAGGGGCCGGCCGCCGGGGCCGAGCAGGGCGCTCTCGGTGATCTCCAGTTGGAGCAGCCGGGCCGGCAGGCCGGTGCGTTCGAGGGCCCGGGCGACGTCGGCGACGATGTCGGAGTCCCAGATCTGGCGGGCGGCGAGGTTGACGCTCACGAAGGTCTCGGTCTCGGGGAACTCGGCGAGCCACTGTCGGGCCTGGCGGCAGGACTCCTCCAGTACCCAGGTCCCGAGCGGCACGATCGCGCCGGTCTCCTCGGCGAGCGGGATGAAGCGGTCCGGGGAGAGCGTCCCGTAGCGGGGGTGGCGCCAGCGGACCAGCGCCTCCGCGCCGTGCACGGTGCCGTCGGCCAGGCCGACCAGCGGCTGGTACTCGATCGCGAACTCGCCGCGTTCCAGGGCCGGGCGGAGCGCGGTGGCGAGCAGCTGCCGGGTGAGCTGGTGGGCGCCGCGGTCCGGGTCGTAGAGGGTCCAGCGGGCGCGGCCGTCGGCCTTGGACCAGTAGAGCGTGGCGTCGGCGTCCTTGACCAGGTCGGTCGAGGTGGTCTCGTGCACGGACCGTTCGACCACGCCGACGCTGGCGGTGACCACCAGCCGGTGCCCGGCCACGTCGAAGGGACGTTCCAGCACCTCCAGGATCCGGGCGGCCAGCTCGGTCAGCTGCTCGCTGCCCAGGCTGTCGGTGACCAGTACGGCGAACTCGTCGCCGCCCATCCGGGCCACCAGGTGGGTGTCGCGCCCGTCGAACCCGCGCCGCAGCCGGGTGGCGACGGCGATCAGCAGCTGGTCGCCGATGTGGTGGCCGAGCGCCTCGTTGATCGCCGCGAAGCCGTCGAGGTCCAGGTAGCAGACCCCGACCCGGCGTTCGTCCGGGGCGCCGACCGGGCCCGGCTGGTCGGCCGGCGCGAGGCAGGCGGCGTCGAGCCGCTCGAAGAAGTAGGTCCGGTTGGGCAGCCGGGTCAGCGGGTCGTGCAGGGCCTGGTACTCCAGCCGGTCGCCGAGTCGGCGCTGCTCGGTGATGTCCTCGACCAGCGCGAGGGTGTAGAGGGGGTCCCCGGCGCCGTCCCGGATCAGCGAGACGGTGACCTTGCTCCAGACCGTGTGGCCCTCGCGGTGCTTGAGCTGCTTCTCCACGCGGAACCGTTCCCGCTCGCCGCGGACGAGTTCGGAGAAGAGCCGGTCCGGCATGCCCTCCGGGTCGATGATCTCGTGCAGGTGGGTGCGGACCAGGTCGCCGACGCCCTGTCCGATCAGGGCGGCGAAGGCGGGGTTGACCTCGATGATCCGGTCCTCGGCATCGATCAGGGCCATGCCGATGACGGCGTCGCAGAAGGCGGCCCGGAACCGGGACTCGCTGGCCCGCAGCGCCGCCAGCAGCCGGTCGGTGTCGATGCTCTCCCGGCCGCTGCCACGGGTGAGCCCCCGCTCCCGGCGGGCGTCGCCGCTGAGCGGGGCCGCGCAGGTGGGGCAGAGCAGCGGCTCCGGCTCGGTCAGCGTCCCGCGGGCGGTGAAGGAGGTGACGGGCCCCGCGGCCGGCCCGGTGACGGATCCGGAGACGGGCCCGCCGCCCGTTCCGCCGGTCGATCCGACGACAGGTCCGACGACAGGTCCGACGGCTGATCCGGCGGTGGGTCCCAGGGTCGGTTCAAGGGCCGGATCGAGGACCGGTTCCAGGACCGGAGAGGCGAGGTGGCGGTGGCACGGTGACTCCTCGTGCCGCCCGCCCGGGTGGTGTGCGTCGGCCCCCTCGTTCTGGCCCGGCACGGCATGCTCCCGTCCGCTGCTGACGCTTGACGATGTCCGGCCGGCCAGTCGGGACCCGGCGGTCGGCTCCGCACTCTGTCGTGGTCCTCGGAGTCGGTCCGCTGCGGGGCCGCCCGTCGTGGGGCGCCGGTGCGCGGGGACCCGCCTGAAGGACAGGGCGCTGCGGCCGATCATAGGCCGCGACGGCAACACGCGGTGACCGCCGCCAGGGTGATTCGCCCGCTTTGTGATCATGAATGGCGGTACGTGCAGACGCCCCCGGTGCACATCACATGATGTGCGCCAGGGGCGCGTGCGCTGAAGCCGCGCCCCTGGGCGCCGACCGTGCGCCGGACGCGGACCGGTCGCGCGCCGACCGCGGGCCGGACACCGGCCGGGAGCCGGACGCCGGCCGGTCCCCGAGGGGCGCGGTGAAGAAGAAGAGGAGAAGAGGGGAGCGGTTCAGGCCAGCTTGGCGGTGAGGGTGATGGTGGTGCCGGTCAGGGCCTGGCTGACCGGGCAGTTGGCCTTGGCGTCCTCGGCGGCCTTGACGAAGCCCGCCTCGTCCAGGCCCGGCACCGTGCCGGTGACGGTCAGGTGGATGCCGGTGATGCCCTCGCCCGGCTGGAAGGTGACGTCGGCCTGGGTCTCCAGCGTGGTGGGCGGGGTGCCGGCGCCGGTGAGGCCGTGGGAGAGGGCCATCGAGAAGCACGCCGAGTGGGCGCCGGCGATGAGCTCCTCCGGGCTGGTCTTGCCGTTGGCCTGCTCGGCGCGGGACGGCCAGGACACCGGGTACGTGCCGATGCCGGACGATTCGAAGGTCACCTGGCCCTGGCCGGCGACGAGGTTGCCCTCCCAGGCCGTACGGGCGGTGCGGGTGGTTGCCACGAGCGGTTCCTCCAGTGCTGAGGGAGAGTGTTCGAGCGGTCACTTCCGGTCATGCGTGCCCCAGCCTACGGGCAGGGGCCTCCCCGCTCCGGCGTGTCACGCCGCAGCGGGGAGGCGGTGCGCGGTGCCGGCGGGCGGCTCCGGGGCGCTGTCCGGATCGTGGACGGTTCTGTTCGACGGTGCGGGGCCGGAGCGGGGGCCCTGTTAGATTTGCCCGGGCCCGAGCCCGGCCGGCGTACGGTCGGGCGCCCACTCCAGACACCGGGAGCCGCCCCGATGACGGACCACTCCACGACCCCCGACGCCGCTCTGCCCCAGGGGATCGACGACGCCGTACGGGCCGAGCTGACCAGCCTGCGCGAGAGCATCGACAACATCGACGCCGCGGTGGTCCACATGCTGGCCGAGCGCTTCAAGGCGACCCAGCGGGTCGGCCGGCTCAAGGCCGAGCACAAGCTGCCGCCGGCCGACCCGGCGCGCGAGCGGGACCAGATCAAGCGGCTGCGGGAGCTGGCGGCGGGGGCGAAGCTGGACCCGGTCTTCGCGGAGAAGTTCCTGAACTTCATCATCGCCGAGGTCATCCGCCACCACGAGGCCATCGCCCGCGCCTGACCGGGCCGGAGCCCGCACGCCCGGAGCCCGCACGCCCGGCGGCCGGAGGCCCCCGCGCCCGGAGCCCGCACCCCACCCGGAGACGGAGGCGGAGCGAACCCCCGGCAGCGGGCCCCGGTCGTGCCCGGCCCCTCCCGGCCGTTCCCAGGTGACCCCCGGTGATCCCCGGTGCGACCCCCCGGGCTCCTCCGGGACACCCGGCGATGTCGGTGGCGGCTAAATGACCGATTTCGTCAGGCTCCACGGTTGGCGTAGCGTGCAGGTTTCCCCAGCCGGAGAGGTGGAGCAGCGACGATGGCGGTGAACCTGCCCGAAACGCCCAGCGGGGCCGGAGCCCCCAGCGGCTCCGCGTCGAACGTCCACGAGGTGTCCGGCGGCCGCGCCGAGGCCCGCCGTCGGGCGCGCGGTTCGCGCGGCCGTACGGACCGCCGCGCGGGCCGGCGTCCCCGGCCGTGGTGGATCGAGCTGCCGGTGATGGCGGCGGTCGGCCTGGTGGTCGCGCTGCTGATCAAGACCTGCCTGTTCCAGGTGTTCACCATCCCGTCCGGCTCGATGGAGAACACCCTGCGGATCGGCGACCGGGTCGGCGTGAACAAGCTGGCGCCGCTGACCGGCTGGGAGCCGGAGCCGGGGCAGCCGGTGGTGTTCAAGGACCCGGGGGGCTGGCTGCCGCCGCAGCCGACCGACCCGAACCCGGTCACCAACGCCGTGAGCTCGGTGCTCAGCTTCGTCGGCCTGGTGCCGCCGAAGGACGACAACTACCTGGTCAAGCGGGTCATCGCGACCGGCGGCCAGACCGTGCAGTGCGAGGGCACCACGCTGACCGTCGACGGTCGGAAGGTCGACGAGCCGTACCTGCACCCCGGGGACGACTCCTGCGCCGGGCTGGACTTCGGGCCGGTGAAGGTGCCCTCGGGCTACGTCTGGGTCGAGGGCGACCACCGCAGCGACTCCGCGGACTCCCGGTACCACCAGCACGGCCCGGGCGGCGGCGCCGTGCCGGTGGACAACGTGGTCGGCCCGGTGTCGGCCGTCGTGTGGCCGCTCAGTCACCTCGACTGGTTCGGCTGGACCGGCCGCTGATCCCGCGTTCGGCGGCCACCCGGTCGGGGGCCCCGGGCCCGGCGGCTCCAGGGCCGTCGGCCCCCGCGTCTGAACCCGAGCCCGATCCCGTTCCCGAGCCCGTCCCTGAACCCGTCCCCGAACCCGCCTCCGCAGGCTTGCTCGCCTGCGCCGCGAAGGCGCCGGTCAGCACCAGCAGGCCGCCCGCGATCTGCGGCACCCCGAGGTGCTCGCCGAGCAGCACCCAGGCCGTCACGGTGGCGACCACGGCCTCCAGGTTGGCGACCACCCCGGCGATCGGCGGCGAGAGGTAGCCGACCGAGATCACCCCGGTCAGGTAGGCGAGCACGGTCGCGATCAGGACCATCCACGCGGCCGGGATGAACGCGGGCAGGGTGTGCCCGTTCATCACCACCGACCCGCCGAGCCGGCTCCAGTCGGCCTGCCACGGCCGGGTGAGGACGGTGAGCAGCACCGCGCCGACGAGCAGCCCGAACGCGCTGACGGCGAGCGGGTCGACCGGGCGGTCGCCGTGCCGGCCGGCGTCGGCGAGCACGAAGTAGCCGACCTGGCAGAAGGCCGCGCCGAGGGCGAACAGCACGCCCAGCGCGTCGAAGCTCAGACCGTTCCAGACCTCGACCACGCAGGCCAGCCCGGCCACCGCGACGCCGGCGCCGATGGCCGCGCCGCGGGTGATCGGCTTGCGCTGGACGAACTTGACGTAGCCGATCAGCAGCGGCGGGCCGAGGTACTCGATGAGCAGGGCGACGCCGACCGGGATGCGGGAGATCGCCGCGAAGTAGCAGGCCTGGACGCCCGCCACGGCGAGCAGGCCGAAGCCGAGCAGCAGGCCGGGGCGGCGCAGGACGGCGTCCCGGTGCCGGTAGGCGATCGGGAGGAGTGCCACCGCCGCCCCGGTGACGCGGAGCCACACCACGTGCAGGGGGGAGAGTCCGGCCTCTATCAGCGGCTTGGCCGCGGTGCCGGAGCCGCCGAAGGCGAAGGCGGAGACGAGCGCGAGGCCGAGGCCGAGGGTTCTGCCCGAAGGGAGGGTGGGCGAGGCCGTTGATCTGTGCACGGCCGCATTGTGACAGTCATACCAATGATCGGGTAAGGCGCCATTCCGTCATTCGGTCCTGCCCTTCACCGTACGCAGCGGCGAAATCACTCGGCCCCGGCCGCCCGGTCTCAGCTGAGAGCGGGCGGCCGGGGCCGAGTGAACGGGCCGGGGTGATCGGACCCCCGTCAGCCCCCGGACCGGGACGAGGCGCCCGCCCCCGTGAGCGCGTCCGTCCCGCCCGTCCCGCCCGTGGGCTGGCCGGTCGGCTGGCTGGTCGGGGGCGCGGTCGGCTGGGTGGTCTGCGTCGGCTTCGAGGTGGGCCGGGGCGGCCGGGTGGGCTGGGTGGTGGGCTGGCTGGTCGGCGGGGCCGTCGGCGCGGTGGTCGCGCCGCCGTCGATGCCGCCCGACGGGGTCGAGCCCGAGCCGTCGCCCGGCGCCGTGGTGGGGCCGGTGCTCGGAGCGCCGCTGGGGGCGCCCGTCGACGGGGCGCTGCTCGGCGTGCTCGGGGCGGTCGGCAGGTCGGTGGCGCCCGAGGAGTCGCCGCCGGCCGGAGTGGCGAAGTCGCTGACCGGCTGGCCCTTGAGCGCGGACTTCATGTAGCTGGTCCAGATCTGGGCCGGGAACTGGCCGCCGGCCGCGCCGTCGATGCCGCCGACGCCGCTCAGGCTGACCTGGGATCCGTTGCCCGGGTCCTGGCCGAACAGGGCGACCGAGGTGACCAGCTCGGGGGTGTAGCCCACGAACCAGACCGACTTCTGGTCGTCGGTGGTGCCGGTCTTGCCCGCCACCGGGCGGCCGAGGCCCTTGGCCCGCCAGCCGGTGCCGCCCGGGTCGCTCACCACGCCCTGGAGCATCGAGGTGACCTGGTTGGCGGTGTCCTCGCTGATCGCCTGGGTGGTCTTGTGCGCGGGCAGCGCGACGTTCTCGCCCTCGCGGTCCACCGACTGCACCAGCCACGGGGTGATCTGCTTGCCGCCGTTGTCCAGCGTGGCGTACACGCCCGCCATGTCGAGCACGCTCGGGGTGGCCGCGCCCAGCGGGATGGACGGCACCGGGTCGAGGCCCGGGGTGTTGCCGGGCAGGCCCATCGCGACGGCGGTGTCCTTGACCTTCTGGAGCCCGGTGTCCTGCGCGAGCTGCGCGAACGCCGAGTTGACCGACCAGTCGGTGGCCTGCTGGAGGGTGATCTGGCCGTAGCTCTTGTCGCCCTCGTTCGGCGGCGCGTACGGGGTGCCCTTGCCGCCGCGGACCTTCCGGCCGCTGGTGCCGTCGTAGACCGTGCGCGGAGTGACGGTGCGACCCTCCTGGGTCTTGGCGTTGTTCTCGAAGGCGGCGGCCAGCGCGATCGCCTTGAAGGTCGAGCCGGCCTGGTAGTCGCGCCGGGTGGCGTTGTCGACGTAGTGCTTCACGTAGTCGACGCCGCCGTACAGGGCGACGACCGCGCCGGTCTTCGGGTCCACCGAGGCGGCGCCGGCCTGGGCGGCCGCGTCCTTCTTCCGCTTGTCCGGGTTCAGGCTGTCGTGCAGCTGGGCCTGGACGGAGTCCTGGAGGGCCTGCTGGCGGGCCGGGTCGATGCTCAGCTTGATCGTGTAGCCGCCCTTGGCCAGCTCGGTCTCGTTGATCACGCCGCTGGAGGTGAGGTACTGGGTGGCCGCGTCGACCAGGTAGCCGGCCTGGCCGGACAGGCCCGGGTTCGGCTGGGGGTCCCGGACCTCCGGGAAGGCGGTCCTGGCCCGCTCGTCCGCGGAGAGCCAGCCCTCCTTGACCATGCCGTCGAGCACGTAGTTCCAGCGGTTGACGGCGTTCTGCTTGCCCGCCGCGGTCGCGGTGGCGACGTCGTAGGCGCTCGGGGCGTTCAGCAGGGTGGCCAGGTAGGCGCCCTGGGCGGGATCGAGGGCGGACGCGTCGATGCCGAAGTACGCCTGGGAGGCGGCCTGGATGCCGTAGGCGCCGCGGCCGTAGTAGGAGGTGTTCAGGTAGCCGGAGAGGATGTCGTTCTTGCTCTCGGTGGCGTCCACCTTGATGGCGATGAACAGTTCCTTCACCTTGCGGGTGACCGACTGCTTCTGGTTCAGGTACGTGTTCTTCACGTACTGCTGGGTGATGGTGGAGCCGCCCTGGGTGCCCTGGCCCTTGGCGGTGTTGACCGCGGCCCGGGCCAGGCCCTGGACGTTGATCGCGCCCTCGTTGTAGAAGTTCCGGTCCTCGGCGGCCAGCGCGGCGTGCTGGGCGGCGGGGGAGACCTTGTCCAGGGAGACGTTCTGCCGGTTGGTCTGGCCGGTGCGGGTGAGCACCGAACCGTCCGCGTAGAGCCAGGTGTTGCTCTGGGCGGTGGCGGCGGCGTGCGCGTCCGGCACCTTCACCAGGGCGATCCCGAGGGCGAACAGACCGATGCCGAGCAGCAGCGCGGAGCCGAAGCCCAGCAGGGTCATCCGCCAGGTGGGTATCAGCCGGCGCCAGCCGGTGCGCTTCGGACGTCGCGGCTTCCTGCCGCCGGACCCGCCGGACCCGCCGGCCGGGCCGGCGGAGCGCTTGAGCCGTTTGACCGGCCGGAGACTGATCGACGGCGTGCGACGGCCGCCCTGGGCGTTTCTGGACAAAGCGCGGCCTTTCCTGCGGGCGCATCGAGGCAGCCCGGCACGGACGGGGACATCGGCGGTTGGGGACCTTTGTCCCGATTCCGGTTTTACTGCCCTGGACGAGCAGAACGGGCCGGATAGCTCCGGCGGATCGCCAATCGAGACCGACATCACACGCAAAACGGACGTCGGAGGCCAAAAAATCGGGGAGCCCCTCGCTGCTGCGAGAGGCTCCCCAAATGTCTGTGCGCCGCCAGGGACTCGAACCCCGGACCCGCTGATTAAGAGTCAGCTGCTCTAACCAACTGAGCTAGCGGCGCCTGCTGACCTGGAAAACAATACACGGTTCCGAGGGGTGCCTCGAACCATCACCGAGCCATCACCGAACCGTCGCCGAGCCGCCCCCGGGTCGTGCCCGGGGCACCCGCGAACGACCCGGGCGGCGGCCGATCGATCCGCCCCTTTCCTTCCGGTTGGTCCGGAGTTCGCCGCTGGTTAGGGTGGAACGGTGCCCCGCCCCCAGCCAGGCCACCGCGCCGCGCGGACGACGGTCGCCACCCTGCTGCTGCTCAGCGCCGTGGCGTACACCGCCTGGGTGCTGGAGGTCGTGCTGAGCACCGGACTCGACCCGGTGCAGGCGTACATCAGCGAACTCGCCGCCGAGGACCAGCCGCTGGGCGGCCTGTTCCGGGCCACCGACCTGGCCGCCGGACTCTGCCTGCTCGCCGCCGCCGGCACCGCCCTCGCCACCGGGCGGGTCGGGGCCTCGCGGCGGCGGCGCTGGGCGCTGGCCGGCTGGTCCGCGCTCGCCCTGTTCGGCGCCGCGACCGCCGCCGACTCCCGGCTGCCGCTCAGCTGCGCCCCCACCAGCGACGAGATGTGCGCCGCCCGGGAGACCGCCGGGCTCGTCCCCGCCACCCACACCGCGCACGCGGTCACCAGCAGCCTCGCCATGGCCGGGGCGCTCACCGCGCTGGTCTCGCTCACCGTGGCCGCCCGGCGCTACCACTGGTGGCCGCCGGTGCGCCGGTTCGGGCCCTGGCTGCTGGGCGCCGAACTGCTCGCCACCGGCTGGAGCCTCGCCTCGATCGCCGCCTTCCAGGCCGGGCACGGCACCTGGGCGCTCGGGGCCGGGCAGCGGCTCCAGGTGCTGCTGGTCGCGCTCTGGCTCGGCCTGCTGGCCCTGGGCGTCGCCCGCTCGGACGGTACGGACGAGGACGCCGAGGACGCCGAGGTGAACCAGGGGGACGAGGGGCGGCGCCGACCGACCGAACCGTCCCCGGGACGGAGGCCGACATGAGCACCGCCGGACCGGAGGCCGTCGACCGGGCGCGCTTCCTGCGCGTCGACGGCGTCCCGCTGCACGTCCGCACCGAGGGCAGCGGCCCGGTCTGCCTGCTCTCCGGCGGCCTCGGCAGCAGCTGGTTCGACTGGGACCTGGTCGTCCCCTTCCTCACCCCGTACCGCACCGTGGTCCGCTTCGACCGGCCCGGCTACGGGCTGAGCGCCGGGGAGCCCGCCACCGGGCGGCCCGCGCCGACGGCGGCCGGCGAGGCCGGGCGGATCCGGGCGGTGCTGGACGGCCTCGGGCTGCGGGAACGCTGCACCGTGGTCGGGCACTCGCTCGCGGGCTTCCACGTCGAGGCCTTCGCCCGGCTGCACCCCGAGCGGACCGCCGGGCTGGTGCTGGTGGACGGCAGCGTGGAGGCGGCGGCCCGGAGCGGTCATGGGCGATCCGATCTC
>NZ_LFVW01000403.1:0-10768 GCF_001182915.1 Kitasatospora sp. MY 5-36 | reverse complement strand
CGAGCGGGCGTCCGGCCGGGCCCCCCACCCCGGCCGGGCGCCGCCCGTCCCGCTCCTGCCCTCCCCGTACGACGCGCGACCCGCCGCAGCTCGGCCAGCCCGCGCGAACCCCTGTGCCCGCGCGGGCCGTTACGACCGCACAGGCCGCGTACCGCTACGCGGTCCGCCTACGACTGAGCCGGCCGCCCGAGCAGCCCCGCCACGTGCTCCGGCGTGGCCACCGGGCAGACCTTGTGCACGAAGTCCCGCCGCAGCGCGTGGTACGGCTCGCCCGCCCGGTAGAAGTCGGCGTGCATCCGGCGCAGTTCCTCCGCCCGGTACTCGGCCAGCGGCTTGGCCTCCTCGTCGGCCGCGCGGCGGCGCTTCTTGTCCACCAGCCGCCCGGTGAGCTCCGGCGAGGCGGCGATCCGGGCCGCCTCCCGGGCCACCCAGCGGCGGAACCCGGCCGCGTCCCCGCCGACCGTACGGTCCACCAGGCCGATCCGGCGGGCGTGGTCCGCGCCGACCGGCAGCGCCTCGGCGGTGAGCCGCCCGGCCTGCTCGGCGCCGACCCGGCGGGGCAGGGTGTACGTCCAGTACTCGGAGCCGTACAGGCCCATCAGCCGGTAGTGCGGGTTGAGCACCGCCGAGTCCCGGCACCACACCTCGTCGGCGGCGAGCGCCGCCATCAGCCCGCCGGCCGCCGCGTTCCCGGCCAGGGCCGCCACCGTCACCTTGTCCGTCGTGGTCAGCACCGCCTCGACGACGTCGTCCATCGCGTTGATGTTCTCCCAGGACTCCAGCGCCGGGAAGGCCGCGCCCTGGATGACGTTGAGGTGGATGCCGTTGGAGAAGAAGTCCCGGGGCGCGCCGAGCACCAGCACCGAGGTCGGCCGCTCGGCCGCCTCCCGGTAGGCGGCGAGCAGCCGGCGGCACTGGTCGGTGCTCATCGCCCCGCCCGCGTAGGCGAATTCGAGGAACCCGACCTCGCCCTCCTCGTGGTAGCGCAGCTCCGACCAGGTGTCCCGGCCGCTCGCCCGTTCCGGGCTCACCGGCACCTCGCGGATCCGGTACAGCTCGTCGGCGAGCACCGTGGCGGCCGGCAGCTTGAAGGTGGCCGGCCCGCCGGGGGTGCGGCGCGGGCGCAGCTGCGGTATCCACACCGCGCCGTCCACGGTGGCCCGGCAGATGGCGCCGTCCCGGGTGGCCAGCACGGCGCCGGGCACCGGGCCGCGCAGCTCGTCCTCGGGGTGGCCGCCGTGCAGGAAGAACTCCCGTCCGTACAGCTCGTCCAGCACGCCGGGCTGGGAGTCGGCGGCGCGCAGCCTGCGCAGCACGGTGGCGGTGTCGTCCCGCTCCCAGTCGATCCGGCGGGCCTCCTGGCGCAGCGGGGGCCGCGGTTCGCCGTGCACGTCCGGCCGGGCGTAGTCCAGCGGTTCGGGGGTGAACAGCCCGCCCTCGTACCGCTGGACGGCCAGCAGGACGGCCTCGACGGCGGCGTCGGCGAGCTCGCCCCGGTACAACTCGCTCTTGCCGCAGGCCGGGACGGGGAACTCGACGGACGCCCAGATGTCGCCGGCGTCCATCTCCTCGACGGCCTGCAGCACGGTGACGCCCCAGCGCTCGGCCCCCTCGGTGATCGCCCAGTCGAGCGAGGAGGGGCCGCGGTCGCCCTTGGGCCCCGGGTGGACGATCAGGACGGTCCGGGTGGACCAGATGTCCTGCGGGACGGCCTTGGTGAGCATCGGACAGATGATCAGCTCGGGGTCGGTGCGGACCACTGCCGCCCTCATCTGCTCGTCACCGAGGGCGAGTTGGACGGCGACCTGGTGGCCGCGCTCGCGCAGCCCGGTGTGGACGCGCTGGGTCAGGCTGTTGAACGCGCTGGCGATCAGGAGAATGCGCAAGGAGGGCCTCCGGCGGGAACTGGGGTCGCGCGCAGGCGATGAAACCAGGGCATGGACACGTAACGATTACGGTCCGCACCTGGGCGCCCTACTCTCACGCACCCCGCACACCCGCACCCCGCGTTTCGCCGGATCTCCCCAAGTCCCCGCTCCGGTCGAGTACTCTGCGCCGCTCCCGCCCCCGCCCGTCCCGCGAGCCCGGCTCAGCGCGGGAACGCCCGGCGGGCCCGCCAGGTGGTGTGCTCCCGGGAGACCGCGTCCTCCGCCTCGGCGGCCAGCCGGGCCCAACGGGCCTCGGCGTCCGGCGCCTTGAGGTCGAGGTCGGACAGCTGGTTGCCGACGTTCTCCAGCTCCCGCGCGGCCAGTTGGTAGGCGGCGGCCAGCGGGCCGAGCTGCTTGAGCTGCGTCCAGGCGATGATCGCCGCGGCCGCGGCCGAGGTGGCGCCGAAGACGTGCACCGGCAGCGCGCCGGTGGCCTGGGCGATGGCCGCCGCAGCACCGACGATGATCAGCACCGCGACGCCGAGCCCCCAGGAGACCGCCTGCGAGTCGCAGGCCTCGGCCCGGGAGCGGTACCAGGTGCGCTGGCCCTCGACCCGGGTGCGCAGGTAGAGCGTGCGCCGGGCGGTCAGGCTCTCGGCGCGCTGCCGGCGCATCTCCGGGGTGATCTCGGCGACGCTGCCGGGCGGCACGATCTCCGGGTCCTCGAAGGCCCGCAGCACGTCCTCGACCTGGAGCAGGTAGCCGCGGTCGGTGTCCTCGGACTCGGCCGCACCGTCGAACGGCCGGGCCCGGACGGTGTACTTCCAGGCCAGCGTCTTGACCGACTCGGCCGCCGCCCGGGCCTGGTACCAGCGGCCCTGCGGGTTGCCGCGGCGCAGCCGGGACCAGAAGTAGCCGGCCACCAGGAAGGCGGCGACCGAGAACAGCGGCCAGATGTCGAGGGCGTTCTTGTCGTCCGGGTCGGGGAACGACCCGATCACGGCGGCGACCACCAGCATCGCGATCAGGCCGCGGTACCAGCGCAGCGTCTCCCGCTGGCCGTCCAGCGAGGCCTTGTCCGTCGTCCAGAACAGCTCCGGCAGCAGCTGCGCCTCGACGCCCCCCGGCGGATCCTGTTGCACCATCGGTCGAGTCCCCTCCCCCTTCTCCGTCCAGCCAGTATTCCCACCGCCAACTGGCCTACACGGGCGCCTTTTTGACAACTTCTGACGGCCGGCCATTGCCCGACCCCCGGGTAACCGGTAGAAACGGTTACATGCCGCTGCACTGGAAGCTCGTCATCGACTGCGCCGACCCGCACCGCCAGGCCGCCTTCTGGGCCGCCGCCCTGGAGTACACGCCGGAGGACCACGGCGCGCTGATCACCCGGCTGCTCGCCGCCGGCGCGGTCGGCCCGGAGGCCCTCACCGAGGTGGACGGCCACCCGGCCTGGCGCTCCCTGGCCGCCGTCCGCCACCCCGAGGACCCGTTCGACCCGGCCTCGGACACCGGCCTCGGCCGCCGCGTCCTGTTCCAGGCCGTCCCCGAGCCCCGGCAGGGCAAGAACCGCCTGCACCTCGACGTCCACCCCGGCCCGGGCGAGCGCGAGGCCACCGTCGCCCGCCTCACCGCCCTCGGCGCCACCCCCCTCCGCCACGTCGACGAGCCCGGCGGCGCCTGGACGGTCATGCAGGACCCCGAGGGCAACGAGTTCTGCGTCCACTGACCCGCCCCCGGCACGCGAAGGGCCGGCGGCGGTCGACTGCCCGACCACCGCCGGCCCCACGGGCACGGCCCGGTGCGTCCGTCAGCGGACGGCCCACTCCGGGTGGGACCCGGTCTGACTGCCGACGTAGACGCCCTCGGAGTCGTTGGCCTTCAGGTACCGGCCGGTGAGGACGTTCTTGATGAACGGACCGTCCGGCCCGGTGAACTCCCACACCTGGCGCAGGTCGCCGGTGCACTGGAGGAGTACGGCGTGGCCCCACGGGTTGCTGGTGTCCACGTCCGTCAGGCACGCGTTCGCAGCGAGGCTGCGGACCTGCCCCGTCCCTTCGCTCGGGACGTCCCAGAGGAACGGCGGCACGGGGATGCACGGGCCCAGCCCGACGGTCTGGTCGGGGTTCGCCGCCAGACACCGCCCGAAGTGGAGGTTCTGGATCTGCCCGACCCGGCCCTCGGGCTGCGCCGAGGCGGCCGGGGCCGTCGTCATGGTCAGAGCGAGGACTGCGCCGCCGATCACCGCGGCAGCCGTTGTACGGCTCACGACTGGTTCCTTTCAGGTCATGAGTCCGCGGCCATGGGTCCGCGCCCCTACCCGGGAACCTCCCTCGCCGGCAAGGCGCCACGACCGTCCCGTCCGCAGAACAACCCGAAGGTGTGAAGCCCCGCTGCGGCGAACGCCGACGGCCCCGCCCTCCCGAGCGGGAGGACGGGGCCGTCGGAGAACCGGCGGGGGCCGTCAGAGCAGGCCGAAGGCCGGCATCAGGTAGTAGAAGGCGAAGACCGACGCCACCGCGTACATGGGGACGGGGACCTCGCGGCCGCGGCCGGCGGCCAGGCGCAGCACGCAGAAGGCGATGAAGCCCATGCCGATGCCGTTGGTGATGCTGTAGGTGAACGGCATCATCACGATGGTCAGGAAGGCCGGGATCGCGATCGTGTAGTCGGCCCAGTCGATCTCCTTGATCGAGTTGGCCAGGATCAGGAAGCCGACGGTGATCAGGGCCGGGGTGGCGGCCTGGGCCGGGACCATGGTGGCGAGCGGGGTGAGGAAGAGCGCCACCACGAAGAGCAGGCCGGTGACGATCGAGGCGAAGCCGGTCCGGGCGCCCTCGCCGACGCCGGCGGTGGACTCGACGAAGCAGGTGTTGGCGGAGGCCGAGGTGGCGCCGCCGGCCGCGGTGGCGATGCCGTCGACCATCAGGACCTTGTTGATGCCGGGCAGGTCGCCCTTCTCGTCCAGCAGGTGGGCCTCGTCGGCCACGCCGAGGATGGTGCCCATCGCGTCGAAGAAGCAGGACATCAGCACGGTGAAGACGAACAGCAGGCCGGTCAGCACGCCGACCTTCTCGAAGCCGCCGAACAGGCTGACCTTGCCGACCAGGCCGAAGTCCGGCGCGGAGACCGGGTTGCCCGGCCAGGTCGGGACGGTGAGGCCCCACTTGAGCGCCGGGACGTCGGCCACCTTGTCGATGACCGCGGCGAGCGCGGTGGAGACCGCGATGCTGATCAGGATGGCGCCGGGCACCTTGCGGATCAGCAGGACCAGGGTGAGCACCAGGCCGATCACGAAGATCAGCACCGGGAAGCCGAGCAGGTGCCCGTTGCCGCCGAGCTGGAGCGGGACGGTGGTGTGGGCGGCGTCCGGGATGCGGCTGACGAAGCCGGAGTCGACCAGGCCGACCAGGCTGATGAACAGGCCGATACCGATCGCGATGGCCTTGCGCAGGCCGAGCGGGACGGCGTTCATGACCCGCTCGCGCAGCCCGGTGGCGACCAGCAGCATGATCGCGAAACCGGCCAGCACGACCATGCCCATGGCGTCCGGCCAGGTCATCTTGGGGGCGAGCTGGAGCGCCACGATCGTGTTGACGCCGAGTCCGGCGGCCAGGCCGATCGGGACGTTGCCGATGACGCCCATCAGCAGGGTGGTGAGACCCGCGGTGAGGGCGGTGGCGGTGACCAGCTGGGCGCTGTTCAGGTGAGCCCCGGTGACGTCCGTGCCGCTGGCCAGGATGATCGGGTTCAGCACCAGGATGTACGCCATGGTGAAGAAGGTGGCGACACCGCCGCGGATCTCGCGCGGCAGGGTGGAGCCCCGCTCGCTGATCCGGAAGAAGCGGTCGACGGCGCTCGTGGGGGGCTGCGGCGCGGCGTCGGCGGGTTCGGGCGACTCGGTGGTCGGCTGGACCACAGGCATGCGTGCGTCCTCTGTGGGGGAGCTGAGGAGGGGGTGGGAACGCCCGGGGCGACGGTGGCCGGGCGCAGGGCCTCAAGTATCGTTTCCCGATCGCACACGCGCTATCTTCGCGCGTAGAGCCCGCGCGGGGTCACGGCACCCGCACAGCCGCCCCACCGCACCGTACGCTAGGCCCCATGCCCAAGACGCCACTGCACCCCTCGCCCCCTCCGCTGGAGGCCAACGACGTCGCCATCGTCGGCGGCGGCACGGTGCTGTGGTTCATCGCCTTCCTCGCCCTGCTCCCCTTCCAGGGCAGCCTCTCGGCGCACGGCCACGGCACCTGGCCGTGGATCTGCCTCTCCGGCGGCCTGCTCGGCCTGATCGGCCTCTGGTACTGCCGCGCCCGGCGGGACGCGATCGCCCGCGGCCGCGCCGCCGAGGCGGCCGAGGCGGCCGCGCACACGGCCGAACGGACGACCGGCGACGAGGGCCAGGACCCGGCCACCCGGTCGGACTGAATAGTCCTTTAGTAGCACGCACCGGACATAAGGCGCCCGTAGAGTCGGTGCCATGACGCAGCCTGCCCAGCCGGCGGAAGAGCAGCCGGCCGACGGAGACCGCCCGGACGGAGCCCACCCCCTCGGCCTGCTGCCCGGCCGACGCGGCGGCCTGACCACCGCCGAGGTCGCCGAACGGGTCGCCCGGGGCCAGGTCAACGACGTCCCCGTACGGTCCAGCCGGTCCACCCGGGAGATCGTCCGCGCCAACGTCTTCACCCGCTTCAACGCGATCATCGGCGTGATGTTCGGGATCATCCTGATCGTCGGTCCGATCCAGGACGGCCTGTTCGGCCTGGTCATCGTGGCCAACACGGCGATCGGCATCATCCAGGAGCTGCGCGCCAAGAAGACCCTGGACAGCCTGGCCCTGATCGGCGAGGCCCGCCCGCAGGTCCGCCGGGACGGCACCGCCCGGCAGGTCGGCGTCTCCGAGATCGTCCTCGACGACACCGTGCTGCTCGGCATCGGCGACAAGGTGATCGTGGACGGCGAGGTCACCGAGGCGGACGGCCTGGAGATCGACGAGTCGCTGCTCACCGGCGAACCCGACCCGGTCCTCAAGCAGCCCGGCGACCAGGTGATGTCCGGCAGCTTCGTGGTGGCCGGCGCCGGCGCGTTCACCGCCACCAAGGTCGGCCGGGAGGCCTACGCGGCCCAGCTCGCCGAGGAGGCCAGCAAGTTCACCCTGGTGAAGTCGGAGCTGCGCACCGGCATCGACAGCATCCTGCGGATCATCACCTACCTGTTGATCCCCACCGCCCTCGGCCTGATCATCAGCCAGCTGGCCGTCGAGGGCCGGGACTGGCGCGAGGCCGTCCGGCGCATGGTGGCCGGCATCGTGCCGATGGTCCCCGAGGGCCTGGTGCTGCTGACCTCGGTCGCCTTCGCGATCGGCGTGGTCCGGCTCGGCCGCAAGCAGTGCCTGGTCCAGGAGCTCCCGGCGATCGAGGGCCTGGCCCGGGTGGACACCGTCTGCCTGGACAAGACCGGCACCCTCACCGAGGGCGGCATGGACGTGGTCGACCTGCGGGTGCTCTCCGACGGGGAGCCCGCCGCCGTCGACAAGGACACCGTCCAACACGCGCTGGCCGTGATGGCCGGCGCCGACGCCCGCCCCAACCCGTCCATGCAGGCGGTCATCGACGCGTACGGGCGCGGCGACGACGGCGCCGCCTCCGGCCGGAACGGCTGGCGGGTGATCGAGGCGATGCCCTTCTCCTCCGCCCGCAAGTGGAGCGGCGTGCAGCTGCTGGAGCCGCAGGGCGGCGAGGCCAGCTGGCTGCTCGGCGCGCCCGACGTGCTGCTGCCCGCCGGGCACCCGGCCCTGGCCGAGGTGGACGAACTGGGCGCCCAGGGCCTGCGGGTGCTGCTGCTGGGCCGCACCCCCGTCCCGCTGGACTCCCCCGACCCGGCGGCCGGCCTCACCCCGCTCGCCCTGGTGGTGCTCCAGCAGCGGCTGCGCTCGGACGCCGCCGAGACCCTGCGCTACTTCGAGGGCCAGCGGGTCCGGGCCAAGGTCATCTCCGGCGACTCGGCGGTCTCGGTCGGCGCGGTGGCCGGCCACCTGGGCCTGCCCGGCGCCGACCACCCGCTGGACGCCCGCTCCCTGCCCACCGACCCGGAGCAGCTCGCCGAGACCGCCGACCGGACCAGCGTCTTCGGCCGGGTCACCCCCCAGCAGAAGCGCCAGCTGGTCGGGGCGCTGCAGTCCCGCGGCCACACCGTGGCGATGACCGGAGACGGCGTCAACGACGTGCTCGCGCTCAAGGACGCCGACATCGGCGTGGCGATGGGCACCGGCTCCGACGCCACCAAGGCGGTCGCCCAGATCGTGCTGCTGAACGACTCCTTCGCCTCGCTGCCGTCGGTGGTGGCCGAGGGCCGCCGGGTGATCGGCAACATCGAGCGGGTCGCCTCACTCTTCCTGGTGAAGACCGTCTACTCGGTCCTGCTGGCGCTCCTGGTGATCTTCACCCACTCGCCGTACCCGTTCCTGCCCCGGCACTCCACCGTGCTGTCCTCGCTGACCATCGGCATCCCGGCCTTCTTCCTCGCCCTCGCCCCCAACAACGAGCGGGCCCGCACCGGCTTCGTGAAGCGCGTGCTGCGGCTGGCGGTCCCCGGCGGCGCCATCGCCGGCACCGGCACCTTCGTCGCCTACACGCTCGCCCGCACCGACCACGCGACCGACCTCAAGGCCGACACCAGCGTGGCCACCCTGACGCTCTTCCTGATCGCCATCTGGGTCCTCGCCATCGTCGCCCGCCCGTACAACTGGTGGCGGCTGCTGCTGATCGGCGCCATGGGCGGCGCGTTCGCCCTGGTCCTGCTGGTGCCCCCGCTGAAGTCGTTCTTCGACCTCTCCCTGGTCGGCTACCGCGACCCGCTGACGGGCGTCGCCGTCGCGGTGGTCTGCGGCATCGCCCTGGAGATCGCCTGGCGCGTGATGAAGCGCCGCGGCATGGAGTGACGGAGCCGCCGGCCGGCCGCGCCACCGCGTGACAAGCCCCCCGCGCACACCCGATGATGACCCCGGAAGGGGGTGCCGAATGGCACGCAGGGGTGGGGACCTGGAGGCGTTCATCGCCTTCCTGGGCGGCTTGGCGGCGGCCGGACTGGCCGCCCTGGCGATGGCGGGCGTCGGGCTGACCGTCCGGCCCACGCCCGCGCTGCGGACCGCCGCGCTGGTGACGCTCGGCGCGGTCTGGCTGACCGCCACCACCGCCGTCTACCGGCGGCTGCGGGCGCGCACCGACCGGCCGACCGGTGCGCGCCGCGGGGCTCAGCCCTCGAAGTCCCGGGCGGCCGAGAGCTCGTAGGCGCGGTCGGGCTCGCTGAGCGCGGCCAGCACCTCGAAGCGGCGGTGCCACTGCCCGACCGACCAGGCCAGCCCGGCGGCGAGGCCCTCCGGGGTGGCCGCGTGCAGCAGGCCGGGCACCGGCGGGACCTCGAACTCGTCGTCCTCGTCGCCGGCCTCGGCCAGCTCCGGGTCGTACGGCGGCTCCGGGGTGTCCGCCCCGGTGTCCCAGCGCCAGTCCACCGCCGCCTCACCGCCGTCCGGCCCGACGACCAGCAGCTCCTCGTGCTCCTCGTAGGCGACCGGGCAGCCGGGCAGCAGCTCCCGCACCACCGCCGGGACCCGGTGCAGCACGCCCTCGGACAGCACCCGGCCGCCCGCCACCTCGCTGGCCAGCGACACGTGCAGCCGCTCGGCGAGGTCGGCGGCCAGCGCCGGGGCGACCGGCAGCAGCGGGTACGGGTGCAGCAGCTGGACCAGGTCGGGGGCGTCGGCGACGACCGCCTCGGTGGCGTCCACCACCACGGTGTGGGCCGGCCGGCGCCCGGTGTCCGGGTCCATCGGCGGCAGCGCCCGCACCACGTCCAGCGGCTCGATCCGCTCGCGGTCCACCCGGGCCAGCGCGGTGTGGATGCCGTGCAGCTGGCGGTGGCCGACCTCGGCGTCCGGGTCGGTCATCCGGTCCAGCACCTCGTCCGGCCCGTGCGGCTCGGCGAGCAGCGCGGCCAGCGTGGTGCGCACCCCGAGCGCGTGCAGGAACTGCTCGTCCAGGGTGGTGCGGGCCTCGTCGTACAGGCCGCGCAGCAGCGGGTCGGCCCCGGCGGCGCGCAGGCCGGCCGGCTCACGGCCCGCCAGCACCGGGTGGTCGCGCAGCCACCAGGCGGTGTACGGCGGCAGGTCGGCGTACGAGCCGTCCGGCAGCAGGGTGCGCACCGGGCCGACCACGGCCTCCCGGTACGGCGGGCGGGCCAGCGCGGCGAGCGCCTCCGGCCAGGCGTCGTCGTCCACCAGGTCGAGGTCGCGCACGGCCAGCAGCTCGGCGGCGACCGGCGGGACGCCGACCGCCTCGTCGGCCTGCAGCGCCTCCAGCGCGTCCTCGGCCCACTCGGCGAGCCCGTCCGGCGCCTCGTCCAGCAGGCCGGTGGGGTGGCCGCCGGCCGCGCGGTCGGCGGGGACGGTCGGGTCGAGCCGCTCCAGGTCGTCCGGGTCGAGCACCACGTCCTCGGCGCGCACCAGCACGAAGTCGGCCAGCACGCCGACCGCGGCGAGCACCTCGGACCCCCAGCGCTCCAGCAGCTCGTCGTCCACCCAGCCGGCGTCCTCCTCGCGGGCGAGCGCGGCGAACGGGCTTCCGGGCAGCACGAGTTCGCCGGCCCGGGCGGGCTCGCCCTCGTCGTCGAGCAGCGCCAGCCGGGCCAGCCAGGGGTGGGCGCCCGGCTCCGGGGCGGCGGCCTTCACCAACGCCAGGACGGCGTCGGCGAGTTCGAGCGCCGCGTCGAGGTCGTCCTCGGCCAGCTCGTAGGAGCGGGCGACGGCGGCCCGCGCCTCGGGGGTGTCCAGCACCCCGGCCGGGGTGGCGGTGCCGGCGCCGAGCCTGGCCAGCAGCGGGTGGGCGGCCTCGGGGTGGGCCAGCCGCAGG